>JAICHN010000187.1 GCA_025924845.1 Chloroflexota bacterium
CCCCCTATCCCTGTGGATTATGAAAAGCTTCTTCGACGCCGTACCCACCGAAATCGAGGAGGCAGCCTGGACCGACGGAGCCGGGCGTATCCGCACTATCTACTCGATTATCGTTCCCCTGGCCCTGCCCGGCGTCTCGGCGGCGGCCCTCTTTACCTTTATCGGTGCCTGGGGTGAATTCACCCTACCGCTGATCCTGCTGTCGTCACAGGATAAGCTGCCCTTGTCGCTGGGGATTTATCGGTCCTACCAGAGCTACTATCTCGTAGACTACGGTCAGCTTACCGCCATGTCGCTGCTGTACCTTGCCCCAAGCCTGCTGTTCTTCATCATCACCCGGCGTTACTTGACCCGTGTCACGGTCGTGGGAGCCACGACGGGCTAGGTTCCCGCCTGGAAAGTGAAAGAATCGGCTGCCGCTCGCCTGGGCCGGGAGCTACGGCGTGCCCAGCGCGGTGTGAGGCGCGGCAAGTCCGGGCCGTCGGATCCCCGGCAGGTGGGCGCGTTTGAGCAGCAACGCGTTGACCGCTACCAGAAGCGAACTGCCGGACATGGACAGCGCGGCGATCTCGGGGCGCAGCAAGAGGCCGAAAGCGGGTTGGAACACGCCCGCGGCGATGGGGAAGGCAATCGTATTGTAGCCGACGGCCCAGAGCAGATTCTGCTTCATCTTGCGCACGGTGGCGCGGCTGAGGGCGATGGCGCCGATCACGTCGAGCGGGTCGCTCTTCATCAGCACCACATCGGCGGCTTCCATCGCCACGTCGGTGCCCGCACCTATGGCGATCCCTACATCCGCCTGGGCCAGCGCGGGAGCGTCATTGATCCCATCTCCCACCATAGCCGTCACCTTACCGCGCGCCTGCAGCGCTTTCACCTGGGCGGCCTTTTGCTCGGGCAACACCTCGGCGAACACGGTCGTGATACCTAGCTCGTCGGCAATCCGCTCGGCGGTGGCTCGGTTATCGCCGGTCAGCATCGCCACCTCGACACCCTGGGCGGCCAGGGCGGCTACCGCCTGCTTGGCGCTTGGGCGGACAGCGTCGGCGATCGCGATCAGTCCGCTCGCCGCGCCGTCGATCGCCGCATACACCACGGTTCGTCCGGCGCCTTCCAGGCGTGCCCCCTGCTCCGCCAAACCGTTGAGGGCCACCTGCCGGCCACTGAGCAGCGCGCGATTCCCCACCAGAAGTGCGTGGCCGCCTACTGTCGCCCGCAATCCATGGCCGGGGATCGCCACGAATTCGGTAGACGCCGAGAGCGTCAGGCCCCGCTCGCGCGCCTGGTCCACCATCGCCTGAGCCAAAGGATGCTCGCTGGATTGCTCCGCCGAGGCCACCAGCCGCAGCAGATCCGCCTCCGTGACCGTGGGGCCTGATGTCACGACCTCGACCACGCGAGGCCGTCCGACGGTGAGCGTGCCTGTTTTGTCGAAGATGATCACCTTGACCTTGCCGGCCTGCTCCAGTGCCGTCGCATTCTTAAACAGGATGCCGTTGTTCGCGCCCATGCCCGTGGCCACCATGATCGCGGTCGGGGTAGCCAGCCCAAGGGCATCCGGGCAGGCGACGATCACCACCGTGATCGCCAGGGTCATGGCGAAGACGACGGTCGCCCCGCCGAACCAATACCAGCCGGCGAAGGTCGCCAACCCGAAGATCACCGCCGCCGCCACCAGCCACTGCGCGGCCCGATCGGCCAGGCGTTGCGCGGGCGCCTTGGAGTTCTGGGCAAGCTGAACCAGCTGGACGATCTGGGCCAGGGCGGTATCCGCGCCCACCTTGGTTGCCTGGAAGCGGAAGGCGCCTGTCTTGTTGATCGTGGCGCCGATCACCGCATCGCCCACACGCTTTGTCACCGGGACGCTCTCACCGGTGATCATCGACTCATCCACACTTGACTCGCCCTCCGTCACGATGCCGTCCACCGGGAGCTTGTCACCCGGCCGGATCACCACGATATCGTCTATCGTCACCTCGGACGTCGCGACCTCGACCGGCTCGCCGGCACGAACCACCATCGCCCTGGGGGGCGCCAGATCAAGCAGGGCGTGCATGGCGTTCGAGGCGCCGGAGCGGGCGCGCATCTCCAGCCAGTGGCCGAAGAGAACGAATGCCAGCAGTACCGCCGATGCCTCGTAGAATACATCGGCGGTAAACAGGAAGGTCGCCCCCACGCTGAACAGATAGCCGGTTCCCACCGAGAGCGCGATGAGCACGGACATATCGAGGGTGTGGTGGCGTAGCGCCCGGTAAGCGCCGACAAAGAACACCTGGCCACCCCAGAGCACCGCCGGGGTGGCCAGGATGAACATCACGATGTTCCTCGGCCAACCGAAGGGTGTCGCCAGGCGCAGGCCGAACAGATCGCTCGCCATCGACGAGTAGAGGAAGACCCCAATCGCGAGCACCAACGTGGCCAGGAACCGGGTGCGCATGTCCTCCACCATGGCATCCATGCTCATCCCGCCGCCATGGCCCATGTCATGCGCCGGCTGCGTCGTCTCGCCGGAGGCCGCGGCCATGCTTGCCGGCATGGCGTGTCCAGCATGATCCATCGCCGGCGTCGCGCCCCGGTTGGGCAGGGCAACCGGCTGAGTGAGTATCGCGGCGGAAGGAGGATCCGTCCCGCCCACGGGTCCGGCAGGCGATCCCTCGTCCGCCGCCGGCTTGTGTTTGGCCGCGTGGTCCGGTTCCGGGGCATGGAGATGTCGTGGGAGTACCTCGCCGCGGCACCGGCAGCCACACGCCTCGATGAGGCGGCGAATATCCTGCTCCGAGAGCCGCGCCTCCTCATAGCCGACGGTGACCGTTTGGCTCACCGCATTGGCTTCGGCATGGTGGATCCCCGTCTGTCGGCGCAGGAAGGTCTCCATCGCTGGGGCCGCGCTGCCGCGCAATAGCCCGCTCGCTTCCAGCACAACCTCTTTCATCGTTTCGCTCCTCGTTGGCGCCTGCTCTACCGGAATGGGGTAGGTGACGCCGATTGTGGCGGACCCAGCTCGCCCCGGCGCATTCCGTGCGGACCCCCATTCACTGTACAGGGGTGGAAATTAGCCGACGATGAGGGGCCGCGATTCCCGGCCTCGCGCGGATGCGTCGGCTTCTCATGCCCCTCTCATCCGCGATGTCTACGCTGTTCGAGGATCGTGGCGCCGTCCTTCCTTGATGCGCCGCACTTCCGAAGGAGAGCGGTGTATGACGTGGTTGCAGGATCTGGCCGATTCGCTGCGCGGCGCCTATGGTACGTGGGGTTATCTGATCATCCTGGTGGGGGCGCTTCTGGAGAACACCGCCCTGCTCGGTTTGCTGTTGCCCGGCGGCGCCTTGGTGCTGCTCGGCGCCGTGTACGCGCAGCAAGGGATGCTGTCACTGCCCCTGGTTTTCCTCTTCGGCTCCCTGGGGATGATCGTGGGTACGAGCATCGATTTCGCCTTGGGCCGCTGGGGGGTGCGCTCCACCCTTTGGCGGATGCGCTCCCACCCACGGCTGGATGCCAAGCTCATCGAAGCCAAGCATTTCCTGCTGCGCCACGGCGTATGGGCGCTGCTGCTCGCTCACTTCATCGGGCACATTCGCTCGTTCGTGGCGATTACGGCGGGGATGAGCCGGCTGCCGTATGGTCGATTCCTGAGTTACGAGGTTATTGCCGCGTTGGCCTGGAATCTGGTGTGGGTGACCCTGGGCTATGTGGTGGGCACGAACCTGGGCGTGTTCCAGCGTTATATGAGTGGGGTCGGCCTCGGCCTGGTGGTCGCGGCGGTCATCGGCTACTTCGTCTATCGGCACCTGCATCGCTGAGCAACTAAGGTGCGCCAAGCGGAATCCTCTCATCACCGTCTCATCAGCGAGCCCTACAGTTCGAAGTGTCGCTCGGCTAGAGCACGACTCATCTGCTTATAGGAGGAACACCATGATCGCGTTGATACGGCCATTCTGGAGCGGGAACGGGCGCGGCCGGAACGATGAACAGTCATTTGCCGCTCGCTACGCGAAGGGCGCGCCGTGGGACGGCTATACCGACCAGGAAGTAGTGGATCGCTATCGCGCCCTGGCGCCCCACCTCACGCCGACTGAGTACGAGGAGGCGGCGCGGCATTCCCTGGACCGCCTTACCCGCCAGGATCGGCTCCTGTTGGGACAGTATTTGCAGGGACAGGCCGAACGGCATGGCGTGCGCCTGGCAAACGCGCCGGAGGACGACGAGGATCACCGCGTGGCGGATGTCGACTTCCTCGCTCAGACCATAGCGGACCTCCATCGACATGAGCCGATGCTCCTCGATGCGTTGATGGGCATCGAGGGAAGCGTGGTGGACAGTCCGCTTACCAAAGCCGTATTGGCGGGGATCGTGGCGGCCGACATGAATCCTACTCCCCTGATACCCAGCCGTTGATCTTGCGCCCGCATGGTTCCGACCGGCGAATTTGCCGGTCGGAACTCAGGATCCAGCCGCGGCTCGCCCCTCATCGATCAGCAGGCGGCGCAGAATCTTGCCCGAAGCCGATTTGGGGATCGACTGGCGGAACTCCAGGCGGCGAATCTTCTTGTAGGGGGCTACTCTGGCCGTGACATAGGCTTGCAATTCCTCCGCCGTAGCTTCGCCCTTGAGCACCACGAACGCCTTGGGCACCTCGCCCGCCTCCTCGTCCGGGAAGGGGATGACGGCGGCGTCCGCCACGGCCGGATGGGTAAGGAGGATCGCCTCCAGCTCAGCGGGCGCGATCTGCAAGCCCTTGTATTTGATCAACTCCTTGAGGCGGTCCACGATATAGAACAGCCCGTGCTCGTCCTGGTAGCCGATGTCGCCCGTGCGCAGCCAGCCCGCATCGTCGAGCATTGCCGCCGTGGCCGCGGGCTGATTGAGGTACCCGAGCATCACCTGCGGACCACGCACCCACAGCTCGCCCCGCTCATTCGGACCTACGTCATTGCCCGTGCTTGGATCCACCACGCGGCACTCGGTGAGCGGAATGCACACCCCGATCGAGCCGGTGTTCATTGGGCCCTCCCGCTTGGGCATGACGTGGGTCACGGGGCTGGTCTCGGTCAACCCGTAGCCCTGCTTCACCACGCAATCGAGGCGAACGGCGCAGGCGCCCGCCACCTCGTCACCCAGCGGCGCCGCCCCGGAAAAGACGGTACGCAGACTGGAGAGATCATATTGGCTCACCAGGGGATGCTTGGCGAGGGCGAGAATAATCGGCGGCACCAGATTGGCGTGATCGATCTTGTAGTTCTGGATCACCTGGAGGAAGGTTTCCAGATCGAAGCGCGGCATGGTAACTATGGTCGCCCCCAAATGCAGGCCCATATAGAGGACCACGACCTGCCCATAAATGTGGTAGAAGGGAAGGACGGCGAGCAATCGCGAATCCTCGCTCAGATCCGGCTCGGTAGCCGCCGTCTGCAGTACATTGGCCACCAAATTGTAGTGAGTCAGCATCACCCCCTTGGGCAGGCCGGTGGTGCCGCTGGAATAGGGGAGGATGGCCAGGTCGCGCCGCGCGTCAATCGGCACGTCCGGCGGATCGTCGTTGCCGCCGAGCAGGTAGGCGAAAGGGGTAGCGCCCTCGGCCTGCTCGCCCAGGACGAAGATTTCGCGGAGCCGTCCTCGCGCGTCGGCCTCCCGTGCCCGATCTAGCAAGGCGGGCACGGTGAGCAAATGGACGGCGGCGGCGTCATCGAGTTGGAACGCCAGTTCATGGGCCGTATAGGTGGGATTGATCGTGGTGGCAATGCCGCCCAGGAGCATCACCGCCTGTAGGGTAACCGCGTATTCAATGCAGTTCGGGAGGAAGATGGCGAACACTTCCCCTTTGCGGAAGCCCCGTTGGGCAAGGTTCGCCGCGACCTGCCGCACCGCCACGGCCAGTTCGCCGTAGGTGAGGACGCGCCCGGTGGGGCCATCGATAATGGCGGGCCGCTCTTCTCGCCCCTTCACCGACGCGAGCAAGAGCCGAGGAAGGGAGATCTCGGGGATCGTGATGGGAGGGAACGGGCTGGAGTAGGGCACGGCAATCTCCTCTCTGTCTGCATCGGCGCCGGCGGCATCGGCCGGTTTCGCTTTGTGAGGAGTGTACCGCGGCGCGTACCTCTGTGTTTCCGCATCCTGTCACCTCTCGTGCCGCAACGCTTGACATGGCCCCGTCTAGGGCATATACCTGCCGTATCAATGAAGAAGGATAAGGTGGGCATGGCTCCGACCGGCAAGCGTGTGGCTTACGCAGTGATCGCCCTGTACCGCGTGGTAGATGGCAGGATCGTGGAGTACCACGCTCATGTTCGCCCTCGCCGGCTGATGGATGAGAAGCATACTGACGGTGTAGAATGACTGAAAGGGAGGCGCCCATGAGTACCATCATCACGTTGCCGGAGGAACTGGGCAAGCGCATCGCGGCAGTTGCCCAGGCGCGGCACACACCTGTCGATCGGCTGGCTATCGACGCCCTCGAGCGCTTCCTGGATACACTGGAAGAAGATGCCGGAACAGCCTTGGCTATCGCGCGTTTTAGAGCGGGCGAGATGAGCAGTACTCCAGGAGAGGCAGTCTTCGCGCGTTATCTAGCTCAAGGGGTGTTCACACAGGAAGATCTCGCCGCGGCCCGTACGGAAGCACTGCTGGATGCCGAATCGGATCTGCCGGCCTCAACCAGCGGATGAGGTATGAATTGGCCGATACGGCCGAGGAAGATTTGGACCGCATCCGTCAACACCATGCCGCCCTGAACCGAGAACGTTACCTGGCGCGATTGCTCGCCTCGATTCAGGTGGCAATCGAGGGTATATGCGAGTTCCCCGAGGCGTGGCCTGAGCGTGAACCGGGGATACGGAAGCGGGTGCTTCGACGCTATCCTTACGTGTTGTTCTACGCGGTTGAGCAGAGACGCAACGTCGTGGTGGTGCTTCGCATCGTGCATCAAAGCCGGGACTTCCAGCCTATGGTGACCAAGCCCTATTGAGGATCGTGAACGATCTAGATCAGATACCCACCTGGCCTCCGCGCGCAAGGTGGACCCCGAGAAGGCCGTCTCCTCGCTGTCTGCATCGGTGCCGGCGGTTGGTCGCGTGGGCGGGCCTGGCGACCCGCGCTCCGACACGCGAGCCTCCAGGATGGGGCAGCCTGTCCCAAAACCACCGATACGCCCCGTCACACGGGCGTATCGGTGGTTTGCTATTGTTGACGGCGGCATCGGCTGGGACCGGCGCCTCGGCCCGCGCTCCCGACTACTCCTCCATGGGCAGGCGGGCGGTGACGGAGGTTCCAGTGCCGGCGCCGGTCGTCGAACCAGGCTGCACGATCAGCTTGCCGCCCAGCCCCACCACGCGCTCACGCATGCCACGTATCCCGTAATGGCCGGCGGCATCCTCAGGCTCGGCGGATACGCCGCTCCGCGGCGCAACGCCGGCGCCGTCGTCCTCAATGGTCAGCTCGACCCAGCCTGGTACGAGCCGCAAGCGCACCGCGGCCCGGCGCGCTTGCGCGTGGCGTGCCACATTCGCCAGCGCTTCCTGCGCCACCCGATAGAGGGCGTCCTCGTGTCCGGCAGGCAAGGTACACGTGTCCGGCAGATCTACCTGGACGGTCAGACCGGTGCGTTCCTCCATGGCCACCGCGTGGTTGCGCAGGGCTACGAGCAGTCCTTCACCCCGCAGTTGCGCCGGACGAAGCTCGAACAGCAGCGCGCGCATTTCGGAGAGCGAACTCTGGGCCAGATCGCCGACCATGGCCAGGGCGCGCTCGAGGCGTGCCGGATCGGTGCGCGTCCGCGCATTCGTAGCGGCACGAGCCGCCAGATTGAGACTGAAGAGGCTTTGGGTGACCGAATCATGTAGGTCGCGCGCCAGGCGCGTACGCTCCTCGAGCACCGCCAGGTCATGACTTTGCGCGTAGAGCCGGGCGTTCTCCACTGCGATTGTGGCCTGTCCCACCACCGTTCTCAGCACGCGCAACTCCGCCGAAGGAAGCGGCTCCGCCTCGGTCGTAAAACAGATCGCCACACCCTGGCTCTGCCCCTGGAGCACCATCGGCACGGCTGTCGCAGCCCCCCAGGTCTCTTGCCGCCCGATCTGATAGAGCAGCGTCGCCTCTTCCGATGCCGCCGCTATGCCGGGAAGCGTGGCGATTCGTAGCCACTGCGTGGCGTTCTCATGTAAAGCACGTCTGAAGGCAAAAGGATACGTGCCCTCCGTCCCACTGTCCTCCGACCCCATGTCCTCGCCGCCCGCGGCGCCCAGGTACGGAACGCGGGTCGCCGCGACGATCCGGCCCAGTTGTTCGCGCGTCTTCGGCCTCATACCATGCGCGCCGCGTAACACCAATCGGCTGCGTTCCCGGGATACCACATCGTCTTCCAGCAAGGCGACAACTGCCGCTGGGCAGCCCACGATCGTGCAGATACGAGTTGCCACCTCATCAAGGGTCGTGGCGAGTGAAGGCGCCGAGGTGAGCAACTGGGCGATCTCCGCCAGGCCCTCGAGTTCGAGGATACGCGCCTCGGCTGTATCGCGCAGGCGCGTGGTGAGCGCTACGCGTTCGCGAAGCGATCGCACCATTCCGCCCAGCGATCCGGCAAGCGAGGCGATCTCGTCCTTGCCCTGAATCGGCATCTGTCGGTCGAGATCGCCGGCGGCGACGGCCGCCGCCGCGGTCTCGAGCGCGGAGAGCCGCTTGGTCAGGCCGCGACTCAACCCGATGCCGACCCCGGCACTGATCGCCGCCACTACCAGTCCCAAATACAGCAGCAGCCTGGTCACGTTGGTGATCGCATCATAGATGTCGTTCAGGGGTTGGACGACCTCAATGCCGCCGCCGATGCGGCCGTCAGTACCTACGACGGGGACCACGCCCGAGAGCACCGCGCGCCCATTCTCCTGCCGGTTCATGATCTGGTTGGTCGGCGCCATGCTGAGCGGGGAGACCATACACGCATCCGCGGTCGGCAGCGACATGCGCGCCGGCCGGGAGGAGAGGGCGGCGACCGTACGCAGATGCACTGTCGCCTGCACGGCGTGGCCGATCTCCGCGGCAAACAGGGTGTCGAGCCGGCGTCCGACGCTCACCGCACCGACCAGCCGGCCGGGGCCGTCGTAGAGGGGAAGGGTGACTTGCAGTGCGGAACCACCGGTCGGCGTCGCCGCATCCTGCTCCACCCCACAGTTCTCGCGCCCTTGTAGTGCCGCGTGGATGGAAGGGCGAGTCGCCAGGCTATCCCCACTGGAGAGCGGATCTTCCATCCTGACCACCATACGGCCCTGAGCATCCACAATATCCAGGCGATCTATCGTGAGATCGGCATAATACGGCTTCAGACCGAGGATCAAGGCAAGTCGATTACCCTGTCGCAAGGCCGTGGGCACGTCCCGATCATCCTGAATGAGCCGTGCCGCGCCGCGCAAATCGCTCTGCTGCGTGCCATAGTAGGCGGCAGCCCCGGCCATTTGTTGGGCTACCTGGTGTCGGGCTCGATCGGCGAACTCGTTTCGCAAAAGGAGAAACGAGCCGAGTAGCGAGAGCGCCACGGCCACC
>JAICHN010000188.1 GCA_025924845.1 Chloroflexota bacterium
CCAGTCCCCACAGGAACGGTCGGCCCAGCAGCACGGCGCGCGCCCCCAGGGCCAGGGCTTTGAGCACGTCGGTGCCGCGGCGGAATCCGCCGTCGATCAAGATCTCGCCGTCGCCGGCCACGGCCTCCACCACGGCGGGCAGGGCGTCAAGCGAGGCCGGCGCGCTGTCGAGTTGCCGACCGCCATGATTGGAGACCACCACGGCGCGGGCGCCCCGATCGATGGCGCAACGGGCGTCAGCCGGATCCAGCACGCCTTTGACGATCAGGGGCAGGGTGGTCATCGAAGCCACCCACTCCAGATCCTGCCAACTCTGGGTTGGATCGTGCCGAGCGCCGTCCATGGCATCGGGGGCCAGGTTGGCGAACGGTATGTCGCCTTCAACAGCCGGCGTCTCAGGGCGAAGCGTGGCCTCATGCCGGCCCAGAACCGGGGAGTCGATGGTGATCACGATAGCCGAGGCGCCGCACGCTTCGGCGCGCTGGATCAGGTCAAGGGCTATGGCGCGATCGGGGAAGAAGTAGATCTGAAACCACCAGGGCCCCGCTACCTTTGCCACCGCCTCGATCGTGGCGGAGGCGCAGGTACCGAGCGTGAAGATCGTGCCGGCGCGGCGGGCCGCCGCCGCTGACGCCGCTTCGCCGAGGGGATGTACCAGGGTGTGGGTTGCCACTGGAGCGAGGAGAACCGGCATGGCGATCTCCTGCCCCAGCACCGTAGTGCGTAGATCCGCGTGGCTGTAGCCGCGCCACATCCGCGGCAGTAAGCGCCACTGATCGAAGGCGGCGCGGTTGGCCTGTAGGGTCACCTCGTCGTCCGATCCGGCGGCCACGATGCCGTACACGGCGGGGGGCAGTACTGCCCGCGCCGCGGCCTGATACTCCTGGAGATTGAGCGGTTTCATCGCCTATTACTCAGGCGGCAGCAACACATCGGGATTGCCGTGCGGCCGGTTGAGCGCCGCGAAGAGTTTTCGCTCCTCGGCGATCATCGGATGGGCCAGGCCGTCGCGCTCGGCGCGACGGAAGGTAGGCAGGCCGGCCTGTTGTTCGGTCGCCCAATCCTTGGCGAACTTGCCGCCGCGGATACCGTCGATGATACCGTGCAGCCGGGCCTTTTCCGCCCGGTCGTATTCGGGCGTGGGCTTCCCGGTGACCAGCTGACCGTACTGGCTGGTCTGTGAATGCAAGGTCAGTTGGTGGAAGAGGCCCATCAGGGCATGAGCGCGGGCCAATTCGGCTTCCTCGCCGGAGACATAGAACTCGAGCAGCGCCGCCTCCGGACTATAACCGGCCTCGACCAGCACCTCGTACGCTCGGCGTAGCTCGTAGATGTAACCGAAATGCTCGTTGAAGAGGTCGCACACGGTCTCTTCCT
Source organism: Chloroflexota bacterium (assembly GCA_025924845.1). The sequence continues at coordinate 1,378 of JAICHN010000188.1, forward strand.
CGGCGCTGGAGAGGAAGACGCCGGAGCGGGTCGAGCCAATCCCCTTGGCGAAGGCCAGCGCCCTGGCCATGGCATGCCCGGAATAATCTTGCTCGACCGAAATCAGACTGGGAAACCCCTTGCCGCTCACGAAGAGCTCCCGCACTCCGGTGCCGATCATTCTAGGCGCCACCATCGCGACATCGACGTTGGCGGGCGGCTTTAGATAATCGTAGTACAGGTTATAGCCGCTGGCCACGATCAGCAGGTCGCCGGCGCGCAGCCCCGGCGCTATCGTTTCAGCGAAGATCGCGGGCATCACTTCGTCCGGCATCAGCAGGGCCAGGACATCACCGCGCTCGGCCGCGCCCGCCAGATCATAGACATCGAAGCCGTCGGCCACCGCGCGATCGAACGAGGCGTCCTGTTGGTTGCCGACCACCACCGCCACGCCGCTGTCGCGCAGATTAAGCGCCTGGGAGCGCCCTTGGTTGCCGTAGCCAAGGATGGCCACGGTGCGACCGGCCAGCAGCGTCAGATCCGCGTCGCTATCGAAAAAGGCTTTTGCCATGTTACTTCACTTGCCCCTTGCCCAGTTCCACGGGATAGCCCTGGGTGCCGGCTTGATAGGCGGACAGGGCGATCTCCAGGGCCGCCCGGCCGTCCTCACCGCTGACCGGAAGCGGTCTGCCTTCCAGTACCGCGGCGCCGAACCCGTCCATCACCCAGATTCTGCTTTCCAACAAAGGATGCACCTTGCCGATTTCATACCACTGGTTGCGCGGCACGCCCTCTACGTCGAGCGTAGTGTAGATGCGTAGCGAATCACCTCCCAGCACCACCTGGCCTGCCGTGCCGTAGATGAAGTCCCCCACGTCCAGATCCATGCCATTGCCCTTGATGCAGGAGCTTCCCTCGACGGTGCCGATGGCGCCGCCCGCGTAACGCACGGTAACGAAGGTCAGATCCTCGACCTCGACCGGCGTGTTGAAGGTGCCGTACTCGGCGTAGACGCGCGCCGCTTCCAGCCCGGTCAGGTAGCGGACGGTGTTGTAGTCATGGATATGGGTAGTGATCAGCATGCCGCCGCCTGCTTTGGCCTTGACGGCACGCCAGTTGGTGGAGGTGCGATGGGCGTAGCCCTGCGCCCAGTAGCTCTCCGGCTTCTCGATCATGGCCACGATCCGCGTGCCGATCACCGTACCGATGCCGCCGGAGCGGATAATCCGCTGTGCCTGTTGTAGTTCCGGCGTGACCTGGGCCTCGAAGGCCACGCCCAGGGCGCGACCGGCGGCGGCGCTTGCCGCGATCATGCGATCGGCGTCCGCCAGGGTGGTAGCCATCGGCTTCTCGACCAGCACATGTTTCCCGGCTGCCGCCGCTTGCACCACGATCGAGGCGAGCAGGTAGTTGGGCACCGCGACATACACCGCATCAACGTCGGGGCGGGCCAGCAATACCGCCGCGTCCGTGGTCCAGGGCACGTCAAAGGCCTCGCCCAGGCCACGAGCCAGCGTCTCGTTCAGGTCTACGATACCGGCAAGCTCGGTGTGAGCGGCGGCGCGGAGTGCCCTGGCCGACCGATCCGCGATATCGCCGCCCCCAATCATGCCCACCCGCAAACGGCCGCCCGCCATGCCCACCCCCCTTGTATACGTCCTATCATGCGGCCGGCAGTCCCCGGCAATCATCTCGTTATTTCCGGTCCCTAAAATGCCTGGTGGAAGATCCTGACCCCGTGGGGTCTGTATCTTCCACCAGGCGTAACGGGTTACCCGCTACTTAAGCCACATGTACTGGTAGAGCGGACCCTGAGTCGGCACATAGACGAAGCCGCCGACCTTGCCGGTGTTGAAGATGTCGGTATTGTGGGGGTACATCAAGGGGATCTTGGTGGCGGATTTCAGGACACGCAGTTGCGCTTGCTGCCAGAGCTTATTCTGGGCAGGACCTTCGGGCAGTTTCATGGCCTTTGCCGCCAGGACGTCGACCTGGGGATCGCAATAATGGGAGCCGGAGAAACCGCCGTTGCCGGCCTGGGCACAACTCATGTTGAGCTCATAGGTATCCAGTGCGTCGGAGTACGAGATACCCCAGTCAAACGGATCCATCGAATGGCCCGTGAGTTGCTCACGCACGACGTGATAGGGCAAGCGGCCCACCGTGTTGATTTTTACATTCAGCCCGATTTGCTGCAAATCTTGCTGAATGCCGGGGGCGATGGCCTGGAAGTAAGGAACGCCGCTGCGATCCATGTAGGTCAGCTGCTGGCCATGGTAACCACTCTGCTTGACCAGCGCGATGGCCTTCTGCACGTCATAGGGATAGACGGCCTTATTGGCAAGGGTCGGGTCGTATTGCGGATAGCTGGGAAGGTAAAGCTGGTAGAGAGGCGACGCATTGCCGCCGTCCAGCTGCACCAACCGAGTCCGATCCAGGGCCATGGCGATGGCCTGGCGCAGGGCCAGGGACTTCATCGCCGGATCCGCCGCGTTCAGATCGAGCCAGATTGCCACATTCGGCGAGTTATGCACGATATAGGAGGCATACTTGGGGTCGCTGCTCATCTGCTGCAGATCGGCCGTTCCGACCTCGAAGCCCGCGGCGAATCCATCAAGATCGCCGTGCTGTACCTTGAGGGCGAGCACGCTGGGCGAGATGTTCAGCGAGAAGATGAGCTTATCCAGATACGGCTGTCCGGTTCGGAAGTAGTGCGGGTTCTTGACGAAGACCGCCTGTACGCCCTTTTGCCAGGACTGCAAGGTGAAGGGACCACTGCCAATCGGGTGATCGGCGAACTGCTGCTGCGATTCCGCGGAGACCACGGCCTGAGGGACAACCAAGTTGTATCCCTGGCCCAGGATATTGGGCAGCAAGGGCAACGGATTGGTCAGGGTGAAGCGGATGGTGTACTTATCCAGTACCTGGATTCCGGGAACGTCCGACGCTTTGCCCTTGATGTAGGCATCGGATCCCACGAAGATATTGTCGTCCTGCTGCGCGTAGGAGATCGGCTTGAGCTTCGGGCTCAGTACGCGCAGGATCGAGTACTTGACATCGTCCGCGGTCAGTTCCGTGCCGTTGCTGAACAGCACGCCTTTGCGGATCTTATAGGTCCAGGTTTTGGCATGATTGGTGATGACCGGCGGCGCGGCGGCCAGGTCCAACTGGGGCTGGTTGTTCTTGTCAAGCTGGTAAAGCCCACTGTACAGCGTGGCGTATAACGTGCCTTCATCAATGCCGGAGGCTTCGGCCGGATCGAACGTTACGTAGTCCTCGGTGTAACCGATCCGCAGCGTGCCCCCGGAGACCGGAGCGGCGGCGGCCCGGCGGATCGGCGCCCCCCCGGCGCCGAGGGACGAGGCAACCACCAAGGAGCCGAGGCCAAGCGCGCCGGCAAGTCGCAGACGCACGCGAGAGTGAATAGGATGGCTCATCAATCCCCCCATACTATGAAGCGACACCGCGTGAAGCTAAGAGTGCCGTTACTCTCGGTGTCGCGGGCGATAAGTCCGCGAGAAACCTGGGTTCGATGGAATGATCCGGCTGCTTCACTCACCTCCTTTGCGCTGTTCCGAGTGTCTACCAGGCGAATACCGAGGCGACGGCGCTTGCCGCGTTGCGGCCGGCGGCGGCATGATGCCCCCATACACCCCGGGTTCGGCCCAGCGGTGTTGGGTTAGAGCGAGTATAGACGGGGGATGCCGGGTTGTCAATTGATCGGGTGGTCTGACCTCCGGACCTACAAACGCTGCCCGAACAGCGTAACCCTGGCGCGCTACGCGCCTTCCCGCACGCGGTCCCAGATCGCCGGCTCGAAATTGCCGCCGCTCATGATCAGCACCACCGTACGACCGCGCCGGCGCTCCGGATCGGCAAGCAGGCCGGCCAACGCGGCAGCCCCGGCGCCCTCCGGTAATTGGCCGATCTCTTCCAGCATGGTCAGCGCCGCGTCGAGCACGGCGTCTTCGCTTACCAAGGTGATCTCATCGACTAGGGACTTGATGTACGGAAAGGTGAACGGACCGGGATACTTGGTGGCCAGGCCGCCCGCGAACGTGTCGCACTGCTCCAGGGTCAGGGTACGGCCCGCCCGCCACGATTCGTAGACCGCGGGCGCCGCCTCCGATTGCACCCCCACTACCGCGGAGTCGGGGCGGAGCGCCTTCAGGGCGAGCGCGCACGCGGCGATCAGGTTGCCGCCGCCCACCGGCACGAACACCGTATCAAGATCCGGCAATTGCTCGACTACCTCCAGCCCAAGCGTGGCGCAGCCGATGAACACCTCGCGGTCTTCGCCATCTTCAACGTAGAGCAGCTGTTCGGTCTCGGCCGCGCGCCTGGCCTCCGCGTTGGCCTCGCTCAGATTATGGCCCGCCACGCGCAGTTCGGCGCCGAAGTGTTGGATCGCCGCCATCTTCCGCGCCGTGGTAGTCTCCGGCACGTAAACCACGGCGCGGCGATTGAACAGTCCCGCCGCGTAGGCCATGCCCTGGCCGTGATTCCCGGTTGAAGCGCAGATCACGCCCGCGACCTCCGGTCCCAGCCGGCTCAGGCAGTAGATGGCGCCCCGCGCCTTGAACGAGCGGATCGGCGAGAGGTTCTCGCATTTGACGTGGACAGCGCAGCCCAGGCGCCGGCTGAGGCTGGGCGAATAGAACAGCGGCGTGGGCGGCAGGTAGCGGCGTACCAGGCGCCGCGCGGCATAAACTTCTCCCAAATCGGCTTCCACCAATTCCTCCTCCACTCAGCCAATATCTCCACTGGTAGGACCACTGGGCCACTTGACAACCGCGCAACGGTTTCCGTACAGTACCGGAATGATTCGACCGGCGCAAGTGCCGCCCGAACCGCTTCGTGCTCTGCCCCACGCGGGAGCACCGGTGTGATCCGCGCGATGACGCTCTGAGTGAAAGACGTGGCCCGTGCTCAAGCAGGTACGTATCCCACGAGTGTACAGCCTCGTGGTGGAGCAGATTCGCGCCCTGATCGAGTCTGGGCAGCTCAACGCCGGCGATAAACTGCCGACCGAGCGCAGTCTGGCCGAGCAGCTCGGCGTTAGTCGCTCGTCGGTGCGTGAGGCGCTCAGCGCGCTCGAGGTGCTGGGGGTGATTCACAGCCGCCAGGGACTGGGTAACTTCATCGCCGAGAACGTGGAAAACGATCTGCGGGAAGATCAGTTCGAAGACTTGATCGTGGAGGGCGGCACAATCGAGATCCTCGAGGCGCGCCAACTATTCGAGCCGGGCCTGGCCGCGCTGGCCGCGCGTCGACGTACCGAAACGGATCTGGCGGCCATTCGTGCCTGCGTTACCGAGATGGAACGGCGGTTGGCCGAGGGCATGGATTCCTGGGAGCCGGATTGGGGCTTCCATGTCGCCGTGGCCAACGCCTGCCATAATCCGGTGGTGGCCGCGATCGAGGATCTGATTACCCAGCGCGTGAGCGGGCGACTCTGGCAACTCATGCGCGAGCGGAACTATGCCGGTGAGCCGGATCGTCCGACCCGGTATCTCAACCGGCACCGCCTGATCTACGAGGCGATCGAACGCGGCGATCCGCCGGCGGCGGAGACGGCGATGCGCCACGACCTGGCCGAGATGTGGCATGATCTGGCCGAGAATCAGTAAGGGGAACGGGAAGGCAGCGGCCGATGCAGCATCGCGAGCTTGAGGATGCGCTGCTCAGCCCCGTCGGCACGCACCATGGTACGTGGAGACGGCTGCTCCGCCAGCGCGTGGCCATGGTTTGCCTGGGAATCATCGCCCTCTTCGTGCTCTGCGCGATCCTGGCCCCGCTGTTGGCGCCGCATCCGCCGAACTTCGGCTATACCAACGGCCTCACCCTGGATGGACGGCCCCTCGGCAGCAGCGGCGCCTTCCTCCTGGGGACCGATACGACGGGGCGGGACGTCTTGAGCCGGCTCCTCTTTGGGGCGCGCATCTCGCTTACCGTGGGCGTACTGGCCACCCTGATTCAGATTACGCTCGGCCTGGCGCTCGGCGCAGTCTCCGGCTACTATGGCGGCTGGACCGAGATTGTGATCACGCGCCTCGTCGACATTATGCTGGCCTTTCCCGTGGTGCTCCTCGGTCTCACCGCCGCCGCCGTTTTCAATCCCAGTATCACCACCACCATCCTGGTGATCGCCGCCACCCAGTGGATGTATATGGCGCGTGTGGTCTACAGCATGGTGCTCTCGCTCAAGGAACTGCAATTCGTGGAAGCGGCGCGCGCCGTGGGAGTACGGGACTGGCGGATCGTGTGGCGGCACATTTTGCCTCACCTCGGTCCGGTGGTGATCTCCTATAGCACCCTGGGGATTGGGGTCAGTATCCTTCTTGAGGCGACCCTCAGTTATCTGAACGCCGGCGTGCCCCAGCCGACCGCCAGTTGGGGCGCCATGATCAACGCCGGCCTCACCTACTACCGGGCCGACCCGGCCCTGGTCCTCTATCCCGGCATCTGCCTGACCGTGGTCGTATTGGCCTTTACCCTGGTCGGTGACGGGCTGACCAAGGCGCTGCAGGCGCGGTCCTAGGAGGAACGATGGCGGCGTATATCACGCATCGACTGCTCGGCGTCCTGGTCGTGGCGCTCGGCGTCCTCACGATCACCTTCGTTCTGGTTTCGATGATTCCGGGGGACGTGGCGGTCTTCTACGCCGGCCCACATGCAAGCGGCCAACTGATCAACGAAGTCCGCCATTCCCTGGGTCTCGACCGGCCCAAGTACATCCAGTATTTCGCGTATCTCTGGCAGACCTTGCAGGGGAATCTCGGCCAGTCGGCCTCGCTCGACGAACCGGTGCGTACCGCCATCTGGCAACGCCTGCCGCAGACGATGCAACTGGCCGCCGCGGTAATCGTGCTCGAACTGTGCGTGGCGCTCCTCTTCGGCATTCTGGCCGCGATGTATGAGGGGAGCCTTTTCGATCGAACCGGCGCCGGTCTGGCGGCGCTCGGTGTCTCGCTCCCCGGCTTCTGGCTCGGCACGGTGCTGCTCTTCGTGGTGGCCTATAAGCTGAGCCTGCTGCCCCTTGGCGGCTACGGCAACCCGGTACCCGAATATCTCCTCTTGCCGGCGCTGACCGCCGCCGTGCCGAGCGGCTTTTGGTACTCGCGTATCCTGAGAGCGAATCTGCTGGATATTCTGCATGCGGACTACATCCGTACCGCGCGCAGTAAGGGATTGGCGCGGCGCTGGGTGGTGCTGCGGCACGCGTTGCCGAACGCCATCGTTCCGGTGATCACCATCGCGGCCATGGATCTGGGCCAACTGCTGGGTGGATTGGTGGTGATCGAGACCGTCTTTTCCTGGCCGGGAATCGGCTTCCTGGCCTATGAAGGGGTGCAGAACCTCGATGTGCCGTTGGTGATCGGCACCACCCTCTTCACCGCGATTGCCATCGCCTTGCTGAACATTGTGGCCGACCTGCTGCGTATGGTTATCGATCCACGCGTTCGCCTTGGTTGAGGAGGAGTTGATGAGTAGGCCGACCATCCTGGCGCCCGATCCGTTCGATCGGCCGGAAAACTACGCGCCGGAACGGGCCATTGCCGCCGCTTTCGGCGGGGAGTTGATCCTGGGCGAGGAACGGCCGGCGCGCCTCTACGATGCCGAGGTGCTTCTGATCGCGGGGATGGCGGTGCCGGCGGCGGTTATGCCTGAATTGGAGCGTTGCCGTTTGATTGTCCGCTATGGGATCGGCGTCGACACGATCGACGTGGCGGCGGCCACCGCGCACGGAATCGTGGTGGCCAACGCGCCGACCTATTGCGTGGCCGAGGTAGCCGACCACACCGCCGCCCTGATTCTCGGTCTGACCCGCCGTATCCCCTGGCTGGACCGGCAGGTGCGGGTGAATGAGTGGTCGGCGACGCGGCGCCAGGCCGGCGGCGTACGCCGGCTGAGCATGCTGACCCTGGGCATTGTCGGCCTGGGACAAATCGGGAGCGCTCTGGCGGCGCGGATGGCGCCCTTCGGCTTCCGCGTGATCGCCCACGACCCTCGGCTCGAACCCGGCGCGATCGAAGCTCGGGGCGCGCGGCCCGCCACGTTCGAGGCGCTGTTACGGCAGGCGGATATCATTTCGCTGCATGTGCCGCTGACCGTGGCAACTCGACATCTGATCGACGAGGCGGCGTTGGCGTTGATGA
>JAICHN010000189.1 GCA_025924845.1 Chloroflexota bacterium
GGGCACTCGGCCGGGCTCGATCCCGGTCGTTTCGGTAGCGGCGCAAAGCCCATAGTGACCGGCGCCACCGGGATCGTGGGTCAGCACCAGGCTGCCGAACGCCGGCGCTTCGTTCAGGTGATAACTCTGCGCCTCAAAATGGACGGTAGACACGGCGATTACCTCGCCCACCGCCTCCGGCTCACGGCTCACCGTCTCAACCCCACTTCCCGCACCCATGCTGATGCATAGGCTACGCTCAATGCGCGCCCCTGCATAGGTGGTTTCCCCCGGTTTGCGCTCAAACCGCCCGCAGATCCTTACTCAAGCGTTTGAGCGACACCGCGGCCTCCAGCCCTTCCCCAAGCAGGGCGGCCTCCACCAGGCAGCGAAATGCCTCGCGCGCCGAGCCATGGATTACCGCCTGTTCGTGCGCCTCCTGCAGTACAACCGGGTAGCCGCGCCCGCGCCGACACTGTCCGTAAATGACGGCCAGCACCAGCGACAGCCGATCCGGGTCGGCGCCGACCCACTGGGGAACCTCGAGCCGCGCCGTTTCCGCTTCAAGCTTGAGATAACAGAAGAGGATGCGATCCGCCGGATCATACTGTTGGAGTATGGGAGTCACATTACGGAAGAGCGCCGAGCGTTGGCCGGGGCGAAGGTGCTCCATGAGCCGGGTATCGTTAAGAGTGCGCAGCGACTCGCACAGTGCAGGTTTGCGGCCCCCGCAGGCCGCACAGGCAGCGCTAACCGAGTGGCAGGCGTGTCCGGCCAGAAGCCCCACGGCATTGGCTACATCTCGATGGTTCGGTCGGCTGATATAGCTGCAAACCGGCACCCCCAGGGCCCGAAACTTAGCCAACGCGGCCAGGTACCGTGCAAACAAGGCGGCGCGTCCGGCGCCCCCCCGCTTGCCGCCGAATTCCCAGTGAACCAGCGTCCCGTCCGCGACGGCCAGGAGTTCCCCGTGCCCGCGCCGCTCCTCCGCCAACTCAGCCAGGCGTTCCATTTCGGCCACTGTCCGCAGCAGAGACAAGAGTTGGTCGCCCACTTCTTCCCGGAGTCCGTCCTCGCCCTCGACAAACAGGTCATCATCATCGAAGCGAACCTTGGGGCTGCTGGCCAGCCAGGCATAAGGTTGCGCGCCGTAGCCAATTACCGCCCAGCCGGTATTGATCAGGATGCAACGCACCATCCCGTGGCTGTCCGCATCGATCTGGCTCCCATCGGTGGCGAGCACCATATAGTTCGACGGCTCGGCCGCCACCGCAACGGCGGACAGCAATGGCTCCACGGGTACGGCAAACGGCCAGGTACCGCCGCTCTCCACACCTTCCAGAACGTCTCGCGCGTCGTCGGGACGGAGATGCCAGGCACGGAGTACGTCGCCGCCGAAGACTGGAACCGCTCGCATGCGAGCTGCCTGCACGGCAAGCGCGCCCGCCATCACTCGGACCTGCGTACCCGCCGCCGCTACGTCCAACGCCATGCTTTCGCCTTTCCGGGAGTACCCCAACCTTAAGGCGGGATCCTCAGGTTAGCCGAACGCACGCGCGCGGCGCAAGGGCGCCGTCCACCAAACGTCACACCTATGCGGCTTGCGCGGCGCCGCCGTCTGCCATTTCCGGAGTAGTCTCTTCCTCGCGCGGCGGACTGCCGTATTCCACGAGCGCCGGATAAAGGGCGAGTAAGGTAAGCGGAAGAAAGTAGCTGTAGAGGCTACGCCAAGCGAAGAAGAGGCCAAGCGGAGCCAGAACCAGAGCGGTATTGGGGTGCTTGCGGCAGATCTTCCAGTACACCACCAGGCTGCCGAGCACGCCGATCACCTCCATCACGGTGTAAAGCGAACGAGGGCCGAGCGGCAAGGCCCAGGCCCCGCCCGCCGTACTGAAGGCAACCACTCCGGAGCCGCGGGCAAACATGGGGTCGCGTACCGGGCCGAGCACTCCGGCCAGCCACTGCCCCGGTGAGTTCACCAGATAAGGCAGATTGGTGGCCAGGAAGACACTCCCGATGATGCTCAAGCGCCACAGCAACTCACGACGTCCCTCGGTCCGCTCGATCAACACGGCGTAGAACAACAGAAAGAACCAAGCCTGCTGACGCGACGCCACGGCTAGACCAATGGCCAACGCGGACGGCCACCGCCGTTCCCGAGTAAACCACGCCACCATGACCAACAAAGCGTAGAGGGCATCGGTGGCGCCGGACTGCACGGTCGGCCAGAGCGCCGCGTTGGCGGCGACAACGATCAGGGTCAATCGCCGCGCGATCCGGTTGCGAGCCCGCCACAGAACCAGACCAACGATAGCCAGATAACATAAAAAATAGACAATGGTCAGGTCGGTGAGATGGAGTGCAACCGGAATGGCGGGCACCAGAAACGAGGCGGCTGGATAACTGTAGGACGATTCGAATTCGGGTGGAAAAGCCTGATGGTGGATCAATGCTTTCCGATACACCTGGTCCAGCTGCTTTCGGTTGGGATAAATGCGAACATTCTTGAAGGCCCCGGCCTGCAAAGGCGTGGTCTTCTGGCCCTGCATCCCGTTATCGTTCAGGCAGTCGATCACGCGGAACGTACGGTAGGGATTTTGGTTCCCAAGTAACGAGTTCACGGCGCAACTGGTTACGGTGACGGCGTCGTTCCCATAATGCTGCGTGCCGAGGGCGGCTGGATAGGGCAGTATGCCCTGTAGGGTAAGCAGCTGCATTGGAATGGATACACCCAGCGCCGCGTAGGCGAGGGGACGGTAGTGCTGTAGTAACCAGGCGGGCACCGTAGAACGCACTGCCATGAAAAAGCAGACCAGGGCCAGGGCCAGGGTGAGGGCCTGGACATCCTGCACCGCCGTGAGGTTCGGGAGGCGGCTCATATCGGGTAGGAACGTCATGTCGGCCAGATGAAACACCCAGAGCAAGGGCGGGATGGGGGGCAGACTGCTATCCGGCACCGAACGGACAAAGCTGAGATTCCGGGTACCGGTCATCGCCGCCACACCGAAAAGCAACAGCACAAACCGTGCGCCTAGATTGGGGCCGCCGAAGCGCAGCGAGGCGAGGCGGTGCAAGATTCGTCGTGGCAAGCGATTGATGTAGGACAGATGGAGGATGGAGGGTCCGTCCTCATCCCGCATCGATTAGATCGCCTCCCGCTTTAACTCAGGGCATAAACTGCCCGCCATGCCTCCACGCGCCGGCACGCGCGCGAAGTCGCACGATATACAATAGGTCCTGCGTGAACGAGATCCTTTGCTATCGTCGCGCAAATCGCGCCGTTTGTCCAATCCCGGCCGACGGCGTTTCCCCGGCCGGTTCTTGCGGGCAATTCCCAGGGTAGGTATCTTGATCTCTAGGTAGGTTGGCGGCGTCCATTCATAGGCGCCCTCAACTATCTTCCAGGGCGCAAACTACCTTACGTTGGTCCCGTAGGTGATTGGCCGGCCTGGCAACAGCGAGAGGAGCGCTATCCCCATGTCCATGGATAATCGCCGGGGACCGAACTCGCCCAAAAACACGCCTCAACAGCGGCGTCCCCAGGGGGGCGTACGAATCTCGCTCATCTGGGTGATTTTGCTTGGGATCGCCATATTGGGCAACATTATCATCGCTCCGTTGTTCAGCAGCAACTCGGGCAGCCGCACTGCGATTGCGTACACTACGTTCAAGCAGGAAGTCAGCAACAATCAGGTCGCGTCGATCTCTACGCAGGCGGACGTAATTACGGGAACATTTAAGCACGAGATCACCGTTCCGACCACGGACGGCAAACAGTCCGCCATTACCAACTTCAGCACTCGTATGCCGAGTTATGTCGATGATGCGCTCAGCCCATTACTGGATAAGCACCATGTATCGGTCACCGCCAAGGCCGAGGATAATACGAGTCCCATTCTTGGGCTTCTATTCAGCTTTGGTCCTGCCGTCCTCATTATCGCCGGCATCTACTATCTCAGTAGACGCGCCTCGAATCAGCAGCAAGGGATATTTGGCTTCGGACGGAGCCGGGCGCGGGTCTACGACAAAGAGAGCCCGCGTACAACGTTTGCCGATGTAGCGGGGGTTGAGGAGTCGAAGGACGAGTTGATCGAGATCGTCGACTTCCTCAAGAACCCCGCGAAATACCAGCGGCTCGGCGGCACGATTCCCAAGGGCGTGTTGCTCATCGGCCCCCCGGGCACCGGCAAGACCTTGCTGGCCAAGGCGGTGGCCGGCGAGGCAAACGTCCCGTTCTTCAACATGAGCGCCAGTGAGTTCGTGGAAATGTTGGTAGGCGTGGGCGCCAGCCGAGTTCGCGACCTTTTCGCCCAGGCTAAGGCGAATGCGCCATCCATTATCTTCGTCGATGAGCTGGACGCCGTGGGCAGGCAGCGCGGCGCCGGACTGGGCGGCGGCAACGACGAACGCGAGCAGACCCTGAACCAATTGTTGACCGAAATGGATGGGTTCGACGGCCGTCAAGCCGTGATCGTCCTTGCCGCCACCAACAGACCGGACGTGCTCGATTCCGCCTTGCTGCGCCCGGGGCGGTTTGACCGTCGCGTGACCGTGCAACGGCCGGATCGGGCGGGACGCGAAGCGATCCTTCGCGTACACACCCGCAACGTGCCTCTGAGTTCCGAGGTAAACCTCACCGAATTGGCGCAGATTACCCCGGGCCTGGTCGGAGCGGAATTGCGCAATTTGGTCAACGAAGCTGCGTTGCTCGCGGCGCGCAAGAACCGCGACAATGTGACGCCGAAGGATTTCTCCGAATCCATGGAGAAGGTCATTCTCGGCGTGGAGCGGCGCATCATGCTGAATATCGACGAACGGCGCAGGGTGGCGTACCACGAGGGCGGCCACGCGGTGCTTGGCGTGCTGATCCCCGAAGCCGATCCGGTACGCCGCGTCACGATCGTACCGCGCGGGCAGGCGCTCGGCGTGACCTACCAGATGCCCCTGGATGACCGCTATAACTATTCCATGGATTACCTACGGGCACGGATCATCGGCGCCCTGGGCGGGCGAGCGGCCGAGGAGATTGTGTTCGGCACGGTTACCTCGGGCGCCGAAAACGATCTGAAGCAGGTGACCGATATCTCACGCCAAATGGTTACCAAATGGGGCATGAGCCATACGCTTGGTTTGGTGGCCTACGGCGGTTCGGATGACGAGGTATTTCTCGGCCGTGAGCTTGCCACGCAACGTAACTACAGCGACGATACGGCAGGAAAGATCGATGAGGAGATCAAGCGAATCATCGACGAATGCTACAACACGGCACTGGAAACCCTGAAGGCCAACCGGACGCGTTTAGATGATCTTGCCGATGCGCTCCTCGAGCGCGAATCGCTGGACGAGCGGGAGATTCTGCAGGTGCTCGGCGTCGAGTCGCACGGCCCCAACGGTCATGTGCCGGCCGATGCCGACCCGACGCCCCTGGCCGGGGCTACCATCTCCGGAGACTCGATCTCGCCGCTTTGAAAAGGTCAATCGAGCAGGAGACGCGCCGCCTCCGCCGTGCCCATATTCTCGTGAACGATTGCTCTCAGCGCGCGGATCATCGGGCCCGCGTCTGGACGCTGGAACACATTGCGGCCAAACACGATCCCCCGTACGCCGGCCCGCATCGAGTTCACGGCGATCTCCAGCACGGCCCGCGCGTCCTCAAGGCGTGGGCCGCCCAGCAGAACCACCGGCACGGGCGTACGCTTGACCAGAGTGGACAGCGCCTCTTGATCCGCCACATAGGGACCCTTGATGATGTCGGCGCCAAGTTCCACCGCGATGCGGCAGGCATTGGCAACCAGCACCGGATCGGCCTTTCGAGCCGACGGAATCGCCTCGCCCCACAGAACAGGTTCAACCATGAGCGGCATCTCGGAGGTCTCGCATTCCCGGGCGAGGGCGGCAATGAGCCGCAGATTCTCCATCTGGACAGCGGGCTCGACCCCCCATACCAGCAATACCTTGACACACTCGACGCCGATGCGCAGCGCGTCTTGCACTGAGGCGATCAGGGCATAGGCACGAACCTCGCCATTTTCACCGGGCACGCTGGAGAGCAACGGCAGGTCGATCGTCAGCACACGGGCGGGAGCGCCGCGCCGCGCGAACAGTTCCTCGGTGGCTCGCGCGACGCCGGGACTGATCAGTGTCGCATCTACCCTTAGCGCTTCCAGCCTTTCGAGCAGCAAACGGGGATCCTCCAAACCCGAGACCGCACCCAGGCTCAGCCCATGATCTGCCGGCACGATCAGCGCTCGTCCACTGATTTGATCGAAAATTCGGCCGAGCCGAACCAGCTTCCCGCTCATGAAGTTCCCCTCTCACCGTCAAGGCGTGTAAACGCCATTCCTATGGTATCAGGCCGAGGAGGCGTCCACCGTCTCGGCGCCATGCAGCAATTTCGCGAGTGGCGGGAGGCGGTCGGCGCCGCCTCTAGTCCCGACCGCCAGCCCCGCGGCGCGATTGCCCGCCAGGCAGGCGGTCGGCGGATCATGCCCGGCAAGCAGGGCGGCAACCAGGCCCGCCAGAAATACGTCCCCGGCGCCGGTGGCGTCCACCGCGTTCAGCGGCGTGGTGGGCACCGCCAGCGCGCCTCGGCCGGTCCACAGCAGGCAACCGGCCTGCCCCATTTTGATGCCCAGGATGCCCGGGCCGGGCACGCGCGCCAGGTCTTCCAGTGCTTCACTGGGTTGGGACGTCCCGGTAAGATCCCGTGCTTCACTCCAGCTGGGAAAGAAGATGTCAAGATAGGGAAGGCATTGGTCGAGGACGGCACGGGTCCCTCGTTGAGGCCCGGCGGTCTCCAGCACTAACAAGCCCTTGGCGTCGCGGCGAAGACGCGCCAACACCTCGGGCAGCCGGTGAGGGAGACGTGGCAAGGGGCCGAGGTAGCCCAGAAGGACCGCGTCGAGGCCGGTAAGCAGCGGCCACTCCCGTTCGAGGTCATCGACGTTAAAGTAGGGATTGACCCCAGGAGCGGCATGAAACGTGCGCTCCCCGGCGCCATCCACGCAGACCAACACCGTGGAGGTCGTTGTGCCTGGTTCTCGGATCAGACGCTGGGTCGTTACCCCGGCCCGAGTCAACTCGGCCGCCATCACATCGCCGATCGGATCATCGCCCAGCCGGGCAAGCGCCGTGGTCGCTACACCCAATCGCGCCAGGGCCATACCACTGTTGCCGACCAGCCCGCCCACGGCGAGACGTATCTCGTCGACGTCACGGAGGTCGCCCTGACGTACCGGGTCGACCGGCTCAAAAGGGCGTACTCGGACGTCGGCTACGAGGGTGCCACAGACCGCAACGGACGCGGGCGACATAGGCGACGTTCCTTCCTCTCAACCTCGAGCAGTTCGAAGCGTTCGCCGCGTGGTTTTCATGCTCTACGAAGCGGCGCCATGAGTGGCCGGCATGAGCACCACCTCATCCGCCGCTCCTGGAACCGGCACGCGGGCCGTTACGCGATCATCAATGATGGAGATGACCACTACTTCGTCAGTACCGTTGACCGCGACATAGAGCTGCTTGCCGTCCGGGGTCAAGACCAGGCCGTGCGGCGCTTGACCGACCGGGATGCGGGCGACCACATGAAAGGTATGCGCGTCCACTACCGTAACGACGTTACCGCCCTGCCCAGTCACGAAAATGCGGGAACCGTCTTGGGAGACCGCATCCATGGCGGAGCCGGTGTGGATTGGCACTCGTGCCTCGACGGCATGCGTGGAGCGGTTCACCACCACCAGGTTACCGGGACCGGCGTCGGTCATATAGACCGTCCTGCCATCCGGGGAGAAGGCCACGCCGTGCGGAATGATCCCGGCCGGTACCTCCCCGATTACCTTATCGGTGCGCGCATCGAGTACCCACATACCACCGTTCCCGCCACAGGCCACCCATACTTGCTTGCCGTCGGGTGAGATCGCTAATCCATGAGGATGCAAACCGACCGGCACGGTGGCGATCACCCGCCTCGTTGCAACGTCAATCACGCTGACGTCATTCGTCTGGAGGTTAGTCACCCAGGCACGCCTCCCGTCGGCATTGAACACGACGTGAACAGGGCCGAGTCCTACCTGGATTTTCGCTGTGACGCGCTTGGTGCGCAGATTAACCACCGCGACCTGTCCTCCCCCATAGTCCGTGACCCACGCCTCATCCCGGCCCGGTACAAGGCCAAGGCTATGGTTCACGGTGCCCGTGTTTACCAGCGCGGATGCTCCGGGCACGTAGACCGAGCCGCTGGCCAGAAAGACCACGGCCCCCGGGGTCAATCCCGGCCAGCGTACGGCACTTGCGGCAACCGCGGCACGGACCACCGGAGCCTTTTTCCGGCCGAGGAGTGGGAGCAAGGCGGGCATGGCCTTCTGCTGGTCGGCTGCCACCACATGGAACGAGACCTGCCGGAGTTCGCCGGGGAGGCGCGGACTCCGCACGGTCGCGGTTATCCGCCAATTGCCCGGCATCGACAACAGGCCGGAGGCCTGATATAGTCCCGACCCTACGGTCTCGGCGGTCAGTTCCTGAGTGCCCATTGGCATATCGAGCATAGTCGTGGAAAGGGTCACCTTGGCGCCGGAAACCGGCTTGCCCTTGCCGTCGACGACCGTAAGCAAAAAGCGATTCCGGCCAAACGTAGCGGGCGCCGCGGCAAGGCGAATACTGGAAGCAGCCTGGCCGGTGGGTGCCGACGCTACGGCGGCGGGTTCGCTCCGCGTGGCGCCGACCGCTACCACAACCACCGCGCCGAGCGGGGCGCCGAAGCCTAGCGCGGCCAGGAGCCAGTACCGCAACACGCCAATCAATTCGCTGTCCTGTCGCTTGGGTTTGCCAACCACATCTATGGTGGCACAGGTGGGGCGGCCTGGGCAAATCGAGGATCAACATAAAAACCGCGCTCCGGCGCGCTTGCGTGATTCGGGACAATTTTCCATGCAGTCGCCGGTAAAGGAGTCATTTTCATCGCAAAGGACTGAGTCATGCCCTGAAGGTAGAGGTGCGGCATTGTGGCGGAGGGGCTGCGAATTGGTTCCAATCAGCGCCAAATCGGCTAAAACGCGCGAAAATACATCATAGTAGAGTAGTGTGCGGGATGCGTAATCGTTGCGGCTGTGCTAGGCTATGCCTGTAGAGCCCCAAGCGGACGAGTAGTCACTGACTGGATAAAGAGATGTCCAAGTGGAACGGTGATCAGTTCCTGTTCATGCTCGCCATGGTCGGAAGCCGCGAGCGTGAGGTGCTCAGGATGCGATACGGTCTGGACGGATTTCCACCATGCTCGTGGGTGGAGATTGCCGAGGCCTTCGGCATCACGCCGCAGCGCGCGTGCGGCGTCGAACGGAAAGCCCTGCAACGCGCGCGCGAGGCGCTCGCCTGAACCACCTGGAAAGCAGCGAAAGGGAGCCTGCCGACGAAACGGCAGGCTCCCTTTCGCTGTTTGTTCCTCCCTGCCTTGACCGCGCCCGCTCAGGTACGCTACGGTGACCTTGGCGAGTCGGGCAAGTTGTTCCTGCCGGCGATGTGGGCAGTCGAGGCATGCTCACACC
>JAICHN010000190.1 GCA_025924845.1 Chloroflexota bacterium
ATGGGGCCGGACGAAGCGGCGGACAGCCTGCGCAAGGCGCTGGCCATGGCGGGCGATGCCGATGCCCGTGCCGTACTGATCAGTGATGACTCGCTTCGCGGCAGCGACATCTGGAGCACGGCGCTGGTCCTGTCCGCCGCCCTAGGGCGCCTTACGCCTGACCTGATCGTGCTTGGCCTGCGCAGTGATGATGCCGGTACGGGCGTCCTGGCCGGAGCCATCGCCCAGCATCTTGACCTCCCTCTGCTTACCAATGCACATCAGGTACAGATCGAGGGTACGACGGTCCGCACGCATAGGCGGCTCAGCGATGGGTACATTGTGCAGGAGAGCGCCCTACCAGTGGTGCTCGGCGTTACGGACGCCATCAACACGCCGCGCTATCCCTCACTAAAAGGGATCATGGGCGCCAAGAAGAAGTCCTTCACTACGTGGGATCTCGACGACCTTGGTATCGATGCGGACCAGGTAGGGCTCGCCGGCGCCCGCACCCGTGTGCTGAGTGCCGTGGCGCCGCCGCCCCGTGCCAAGGGCGAGATTGTCGAAGATAAAGGTGATGCAGCCGATCGCATTCTCCGCTTCCTGGCCGAGCGAAAGCTGGTGTAATCGATGAGCACCACTGCTCCCGAGATCTGGGTCTATGTCCCACTGGATGAAACCGGCCCCGCGCGGCCCGCACTTGATCTCCTCGCGGGCGCCCACGATCTGGCGCGACAATTTGCCGGTCAGGCGGTTGCCGTGCTCCTTGGTCCAAACGCAAGCGCCCACGCCGGCGCGCTTGGCCAGGCGGGCGCCGATCGAGTTTTAATAAGCGAGCATCCCGGCTTCGCCGCCGCGGGCGCCGACGCCGCGGCGGATGTGCTTGGGCAGGCAAGTGAAGCGAGCCGGCCCCGCGCCCTGCTCCTCGACGCGACCCTGGCCGGCACCGACATCGCGGGCCGGCTCGCCGTACGGCTCGGTAGCGGCGTGCTCGCCAACGCGAGCAGCCTCGCCGTGCGGGATGGCGTACTGACCATGGAAGAGACGGCGTTCGACGGCACTCAGCGGATCGCCTGCACATCGGTTGGCGATGTGACTCAACTTATTACGGTGCGGCCACGTACCTTTGAGGGCCGGCAGTTCCCCAACCAGGCCGCCGTTGAAACCCTGCCTTACGAACCGAGTGCGGGCGCGCTCCGGGTGCGAAACGTAGAGACAGTGCGTGAAACGAGCGGCGCCGCCGTTCCCCTCGAAGCCGCCACGATCATTGTGTCCGGTGGCCGGGGCATGGGCGGGCCCGAGGCATTCGCACTCTTGCGCGATCTGGCCGACGCCCTGGGCGGCGCCGTGGGCGCCTCCCGCGCCGCCGTGGACGCCGGTTGGGTACCCTATGCCATGCAAGTGGGCCAGACCGGGAAGCAGGTGAAACCCAAAGCCTACATCGCCTGCGGTATCTCCGGGGCCATCCAGCATAAGGTCGGCATGCAAAACAGCGCCACGATCATCGCCATTAACAAGGATGCCGAGGCGCCCATTTTTGAGTTCGCGGACCTGGGCATCGTCGGTGACGCCCTCCAGATAGTCCCCCAGTTGACGGACGCGATCCGGAACCGGACATGAACTTCGATTTGACCGACGAACAACGATTAATCCAGCGGACGGTGCGCGAGTTTGCCCAGGCCGAGGTGGCGCCGCGGGCCGAGGAAATGGACCGCACCCACCAATTTCCCTATGATCTGGTTGCCACGATGGCCGATCTGGGGCTCATGGGTCTGCCCTACCCCGAGCAGTACGGCGGCGCCGGCGGCGACACGGTCTCGTACGCCATCGCGGTCGAGGAAGTCTCGCGCGCCGATGCCTCCACCGGCATCACCCTGGCCGCGCATGTGTCGCTCGGTTCAGCACCCTTTTATCTTTTCGGCAGCGAGGCGCAGAAGCAGGATTACCTGGTGCCCCTGGCCCGTGGTGAGCGTCTCTGGGGCTTTGGTCTCACCGAGCCGGAGGCGGGCTCCGACGCGGGCGCCACGCGCACGCGGGCCGAGCATCGGAACGGTTGCTGGGTAATCAACGGCGCGAAGTGCTTCATCACCAACTCCGGGACGCGAATTACCGCCGGAGTAACGGTGGCCGCCGTTACCGGTAAACGCCCGGACGGCAAAAGCGAAATCAGCACCATTATCGTGCCCTCCTCCACTCCTGGATTCCACGTGGAACCGCCCTACAACAAGATGGGCTGGCGTGCCTCCGATACGCATGGGCTGACCTTTACCGACTGCGCCGTACCCGAGGAAAATCTCCTGGGGACACGGGGCGGCGGCTACAAGCAATTTCTTGAGGTCCTGGACGGAGGGCGGATCAGTGTCGCGGCGCTCAGCGTGGGCCTGGCTCAGGCCTGTCTTGATGCATCCCTGGCCTATGCCAAGCAGCGCCGGCAGTTCGGCCAGCCGATAGGCAAGTTTCAGGCCATCCAGTTTAAGATTGCCGACATGGCGACCGAGATCGAGCTGGCCCGCCTGATGACCTATAAGGCCGCTTGGCTGAAGGACCAAAAGCGCGACTTTAGCCGCACCGCCGGGATGGCCAAACTCTTTGCTTCCGAGACATCGAAGCGCGCGGCGGACCAGGCTGTGCAGATCCACGGCGGCTACGGCTTCATGGACGAATATCCGGTCTCCCGCTACTACAGGGATTGCAAAATCAACGAGATCGGTGAGGGTACCTCCGAGGTGCAACGGCTGGTTATCGCCCGCCAACTGGGGCTATAGCGAGGACTGAGTTGCAAGGGAGCACGCTCGTGGCGGGCAGGGATGTAGTGATTGTCGCCGCCGCGCGAACGCCGTTCGGGAAGCTGGGCGGTGTCTTGCGCGATCTTTCCGCCGTGGAGCTTGGGGCGCACGCCGTGCGCGAGGTTATACGCCGCGCCGGCCTGACGGACGGCGGCACGGACCAGGTGATCATGGGCACGGTTGTTCCGGCCGGCCTGGGGCAGATTCCGGCCCGACAAGCGGCGATCGCCGCCGGCATTGCCGCCACCGTACCGGCTTTGACGATCAACAAGGTATGTGCGTCTTCCCTCAAAGCGTGTAGCCTGGCCGCCGGCTTGATTAGGGCCGGCGAGGCCGACTGCATCGTGGCGGGCGGCATGGAGAGCATGAGCAATGCGCCCTATCTCCTCGACCACGCACGCTGGGGGTATCGCATGGGTAACGGCGAACTGCGCGATGCCATGATCGTGGATGGCCTGTGGTGCCCGATCAATGCGGTCCACATGGGAATCTACGGCAGTTCCGGTGCCCGCGACCACGCCGTCAGTCGCCGAGAGCAGGACGAATTCGC
This sequence comes from Chloroflexota bacterium, assembly GCA_025924845.1. Next base: position 3,316 of record JAICHN010000190.1, read on the forward strand.
GGCGCGGAGTCAGCGTCTGTACGCAAGGGCGCGGGCGGCGGGCGCCTTTACCGATGAGATCGCGCCGATAAAGGCACCCCAGGGAAAAGGTGGACCGATCCTCGTGTCGGAGGATGAGCCGCCGCGCCCGGATACTACCGTAGAGAAGCTGACCGCACTTAAACCCGCTTTCGAGCCCGAAGGTACGATCACGGCGGGCAACGCGCCCGGAGTGAACGATGGCGCGAGCGCGCTGATACTGATGAGCGCGGATGCGGCACGGGCGCGAGGCATCGCCCCGCTCGCCCGCGTGGTCGCCTGGGGCGAAGCGGCCATGGAGCCCCAGCATATGGCCGCCGTTCCGGCTGAGGCCATGCGCCGGGCGCTGGATCGCGCCGACCTGACGCTGGGCGAGATCGACCTTGTGGAAGTGAACGAGGCCTTCGCCGCCGTACCGCTTGTGTGTGCGCGCATTCTGGATCTCGACCTCGAACGGGTAAACGTGAACGGCGGCGCCGTGGCGGTGGGCCACCCGATCGGCGCCTCCGGAGGACGGATTCTGATGACCCTGATCTATGAGCTACGCAGGCGCGGCGCCCGCTATGGTCTAGCCGGTATTTGCAGCGGCACCGCGCAGGGTGATGCCATGATAGTGGAGGCGCCGGCAAACCGAACGTAATAATACGAGTGCTTAGGAGTTATCGCCGAGGCAGGGTACAATAGTCCCATGCGAAATGGAGTGAGGTAGGGCCGTGCCGTATCCCCTCAACGACACTGAGTCCCTGATTATGGACACCGTGCGGGCCTTTGCTCGCGACCGCGTGAGGCCCCAAGCAGCGGAAATCGACCGCGACGGCCGTTTTCCCGCCGACTTGGTCAAGGAGATGGGTGACCTGGGGCTTATGGGGGTGTGCCTGCCCGAGGAATACGGAGGCGCCGGGCAGAGTTACGTGCTTTTCGCCACGATCGTGGAAGAGTTGTGCGCGGCCTGCGCGAGCACCGGCCTGATCCTCGACGTCAACATCTCCCTCTGCGCGGAGCCCATCCTGCGTTTCGGGAACGACGAGCAGAAGCGGAAGTTCCTGACTCCGCTCGCCTTAGGTGAGAAGCTGGGAGCGCTGGCCATGACCGAGCCCGAGGCCGGCTCCGATGCGGCCGGTATCCGCACCACGGCGGTGCGTTCGGGCGATCATTACCTCCTCAACGGCGTCAAAACCTTCATCACCAACGGCGGCGTCGCCGATACGTACGTCGTGACCGCCGTCACGGACCGCGCCGCCGGTCACAAGGGGATCAGCGACTTTATCGTGGAAAAAGGGACAGCCGGTTTGTCGTTCGGCGAACCCATGCACAAGATGGGCATCCGAGGCTCAGTGACGACCGAAGTGCTTTTCCGCGACTGCTTGGTTCCGGCAAGCAATCTGTTGGGTTCGGAGGGCCAGGGATTCAGCATCACCATGGAAACGCTCGATGCCGGGCGAATCGGCGTGGCGGCCCAGGCGGTAGGCATCGCGCGATCGGCCCTCGACGATGCCGTGGCCTACGCGACACAGCGCCGCCAGTTCGGCAAGCCCATTACCTCGTTTCAGGCAATCCAATTCATGATCGCGGACATGTCCACGGCAATCGAGGCGGCACGCCTCCTGACCTTGCAGGCAGCGGAACTGCACCAACGCGGTCTGTCCTGCACCCGCCAGTCCGCCATGGCCAAGCTGTTCGCGGGCGACACCGCCATGCGCGTGACCACCGACGCCTTGCAATTGTTCGGCGGCTACGGCTACATGCAAGAATATCCGGCGGAGCGCCATATGCGCGACGCCAAGATCACCCAGATTTATGAGGGCACCAACCAGATTCAGCGGATGGTTATCGCACGCGCCGTGCTAGGCGGGGAGTGAGCCGATGAATAAGTTAAAGATACGCTGTAGCGTTTGCGGCAAGAGCTTTAAGACACCCTCCGCGAAAAAGACTATCTGCCCATCCTGCGATGCCGAGGCCAAGCGGGCCAAGCATCAGCATATCCCCGTCCCCGAACAACGGCCGGCCGCGCCGACCGCCGCGGTGGATGTGCGGGCCGTATTACGCGCCGGCCAGGAAAACAGGGGAGAGTTCGCCGCCTACAAAGCGCCCGCTCCCCCCGCGCCGGAGCCGACCGCCGTTACCTCCGAAAAGCAAACGGCCACCAAGCCCGCCGCTCGGACGGGGCGACAGCCGCATCCCGACCGGGCCGCCCGCCCCGCGCCCGCCCCGCGCCCGCCCCGCGAACCCAAGGTGCGTAAGCTCCAGAAGCCCTTCGAGCCCACACCGGAGCAAGTTGAGGCAATCCGCACCCGCTATCTCGAACTGGCCAAGCCCGAGTATGACGGCATACGTCATACTATCGCCAACGAACTGGGCATACCGCTCCGCGTGGTCAAGCAAAAGGTGAAGGAGCTGCGCGAGGAAAAGGCAATCGCCAGTTGGTGGGAAAGCGGCCAGATGCTGCCCACGCCGGATCAAATCGAGATGGTGCGGGCACTCTACGCGCCGCAGCTGCCCGAGCCTGCGATTGGCATTCACAAGCAAATCGCCAAAGAGCTAAAGCTGGCCAATACCAGCGTCTATCTGGCCATCGGTCAGATCAGGCACGAATTGGATCTGCCGCGCTATAATGCCCGACCGGAGAACGGGACCCAGGAAGACGGCGGCAACGAGCAGGCGACCGAGCATGCCATGGTGACGGCCGCCATGCTTGAGCGGAGCGGAACGGCGGGGCAGGCGCACGCCGGCGAATGACCGAGCACGCGGCGGAAGCGCGTCCTTATTTTGCCCTTACCCACGGGCAAGGGGCATTTCAGTCCGAGGTACGCCGCTGGGTGCGTGAGGTGGTGGCGCCGTACGCCGAAGGGCCGAATGCGACCATGTTCCCGGCGACGGTCATTCACTCGGCCGCCGAGCATGGCTTCATGGGCATCGTGGCGCCGCGTGAATACGGCGGACGCGGCCTCGATCATGTGTGCTTTGCGCTCTTTGTCGAGGAGGTGGCCTACGCTTGCGCCTCAACGGCCGTGTGTCTGGATGTCCACGCGTCGGTAGGCACGGAACCGCTGCTTTGGTTTGGCAGCGATGAACAGCGCCGACGTTTCGTGCCCGATCTGGCCTCCGGCCGTACCCTGGCCGCCTTCGCGCTTACCGAGCCGGAAGCGGGCAGCGATGCCGCGGCTCTACGCACCACGGCCCGCCAGGACGGAGACCAGTATGTCCTACAGGGCACAAAGACTTTTATCAGCAACGGAGGGCAGGCAGGATTCTACACGGTGCTGGCCTCTACCAACCGCGCCCTGGGCTCGCGCGGGATCACCGCCTTCCTCGTTCCCGCCGACACGCCGGGCGTCCGCGCCGGGCGCCCCATGCATAAAATGGGGTTGAGCGCCTCGCTCACCGCTGAAATAGTATTCGAGGATTGCCGCGTACCCGTGATCAACCGACTTGGGGCGGAAGGCGAGGGATTCAAGGTGGCGATGCGTGCCCTGGATAGCGGGCGGATTGGGATCAGCGCCCAGGCGCTCGGCCTGTCGCGCGCCGCGCTGGACGAGGTGAGACATATCCTCGCCGCTCATCAACAGGGTGGGGGCCGCGCCACCCAAGCTACGCGGTTTGCCGTGGCGGATCTGGCTACGGCAATAGAGGGGGTGCGCTTGCTTACTCTTGAGGCGGCTCGTTTATGTGATGCCGGCCAACCATTTACCCGTGTCGCCTCCATGGCCAAGTTGCTCTCCACCGATACCGCGATGACCGTCACGACCGCCGCGCTCGACCTCGTGGCCGACCTTGCGACACCAGGCGAACCGCGCCGCCTGGAACGTTTCTTCCGCGACGCCAAGGCCACCCAACTCTATGAGGGCACCAATCAGATTCAGCGGCTCGTCATTGCCCGCCATACCCTGGCGGGCCCACCCGGATGAGTGACATCGCCGATGGCGTACTACGGCGGGAACCGCGCGCCATCGCGCGCCTGATCTCCCTATTGGAGGATGGCGATCCGGCCGCCGCGGCACCATTCACCAGTGTCTATCCCCACGGCGGAACAGCATATGTGCTTGGCGTCACCGGTGCTCCCGGCGTGGGGAAAAGTACGCTGGTCGATGGCCTACTGTCACGGATCCGAGACGAGGGGCATAGCGTCGCCGTGCTCGCCGTCGATCCGAGCAGTCCCCATGGTGGGGGCGCCGTGCTCGGCGACCGCGTGCGCATGCAGCGGATTGCCGCGGACCCCGGCATCTTCATTCGCAGTATGAGCGCCCGTGGCCGCCTCGGCGGCCTAGCCATAGCTACCCGGCAGGCCACGCATGTATTGGACGCGGCGGGATTCCAGTACGTTGTGGTCGAGACAGTGGGAGTTGGGCAGTCCGAGTTGGCGATCAGCGCCGCGGCGGACAGCACCCTGGTCGTGGTCACGCCGGACATGGGCGACGCGATCCAGACCTTGAAAGCCGGAATCCTGGAAATCGCCGATCTCTTCGCACTCAACAAGGCCGATCAAGCCGGATCACGCCAGGCCCTCCATGCGCTCCGTGCCATGCTGCATCGTCGGCCCGCTGGGCCGTGGACTATCCCCATCGTGGAAACACAGGCGCACCAGGCCCAAGGGCTGAGCCGCCTGTGGGAGCTGATCCAGGAGCATCGACGCTATCAGGAGGAGACGGGAGTGTTGGCGGCGCGAAGGGGGCGGCAGGTACGGGCCGAGATTCACGATCTGGTCGAGCACGGGCTACGCACCCGGATCCTCGATGCCCTCACGCATGGACCTGGATTCGATACCCTGGTAGGAGAGGTGTTAGCGCACCGGCAAGATCCCCTGCATGCCGCCCGCCTGGTGCTGGCGGGCGCCAATGATCGACCCCCTATGCCCATTCAGGATAAGCAAAATGGCTGAGCTGGACGTTGCCGACCTCCACTTCCTCGCCCTCCCTCTTCCCGCCGCCGCGGCACTCCGCGCTCACGACGCATCGCCGCGCCTGGTCGCCCATCATGTGCTGGTCCATCAGGTGGCGGTAACCTTGCTGGTCGCCCTGGGCGAAGCCTGGCCGTCCTTACCGATCGATCGGGAGGCGGTGCTCTTGGGCGCCGCCACACACGATATCGGTAAAACTGTCTACCCGGAGGAGTTGACCGGGCTGGGACGGAAGCATGAAGGCGTGGGCCCGGACCTGCTAACCGCCGAAGGTATGGCGCCGGAACACGCGCGCTTTGCCCGCACGCATGGGCAGTGGGCGCACCTGGCGAACCCCTCTCTGGAGGATTTGTTGGTCGCCCTGGCCAATGCGATCTGGAAGGGGAAGCGCAATCAGCGGCTGGAGGATGCGATCACCGCGCGCATCGCGGCGCACGAGGGCCAGGAAAGCTGGGAAGTGTTCATGATCCTGGATGATATCGTGGTCGCTATAACCGAGGACGCCGAAATCCGCCTCGCCTGGCTCGAAATGCAAGACGCGGAATAGGGGCTTATGTGGTCGCCTTTGCCCGCCCGGCGCCCCAGGTCCAGGGGAGGGTGCCGCGGAGCCTGTGGCAGAGGATGACCACCGAGGCGGAGAACGACACCACGACCGCCGACCCAATGGCGTCGGCGAAAAAGTGGTTGCCCGAAATGACGATCACACTCAGCATAAAGAGCGGATAGCACAGGGCCAGGAGGCGCAACGGCCAGGCGCGCAGGGTGAGGAATAGAGTACATCCTATGATCAATGCCCAGCCAAAATGCAGGCTCGGCATGGCGGCGTACGGATTGTAGCCGAACTCCGCGCTTTGCGGCATGGTGCCCAGTATCTTGCCCAGCGGATCGAGAAAGACATACTTGTGGTTGTCATAGAACAGATTGGTTGCCAACCGAGGAGGGGCCAGAGGATAGAGAATGTAGGTGGCCAGCGCGATGGATGTGGTAAGGAAAAAGATATTGCGCACCACCGCGAAGATCCGCCGGCGGCGGAAATAGAGCCAGAAGAGGAACACGATCGTGCCCATGAAGTGAACGTACAGATAGCCGGTGTCAAGAAAGTTCTCGACCCGTCGTGGGGTAAGCCAGCCCAGGATATGTGCCTGAGTCAGCCAGAACTTCTGCCACGCCGGTTCCACGAATAAGCCATGGCTGGTCTCCCAACTCCACACCTCGTGGGCGTGCGAGAGCGCCACGGAGCTATTGGGATGCACCAGACCGC
>JAICHN010000191.1 GCA_025924845.1 Chloroflexota bacterium
CTTGATGGTCTGCTCCCTGGTCCCAGACGTCCCCGGCTCCTTGAGCCATGCCTTTACCCCAACATCCCCACCCTTGATCCCGTTCCTCACTTCGATGGTGAGCCATTGCACGAGATCCTTGGCAAGCGCGTCGCGGTTGGACGGCGCCAGTTCGTCGAGACGAGTGTGTATACCAATGACATCATCTTTACCCCATAGGGCCTGGGACTTGTCATCCATATTGTCAATCAAGGTGATTGCGTTATTGGCATTGGTCATCCAGTTGCCATAATTCGTAAGAACGCGGTCGGCGTTTTCGACAAAGAGGTCGGCCGCCGTCAATTGACCCAGCCGGGTCACGTATGCCCCATCGTCAAACAGTTGGCGGATTCTGCTTGGCTGATCAGCGGCCTTCCCCGTGTCCTGGTGCGCCAGTTTGCGCCCGGACTCACCCTCGGCAATGGCCATGATCTGTATTTTGGGCTTTCCTCTAAATTGGTCGGCGATGAAATGCCGGGCCTTTTCGGCGGGCGTGTTCCCTTTCGTCTCCACCATGGTCTTCCCGTCAGGAAGGTACTCATTTCTGGGGACTGTCCAACTATTTCCGTCCTTGGCGTTGCCAAGCTTCTCCCAGCTGTCATCGGACTTGCCGGCGTCCAAGATCAGATTCACCAAGGTGCCTTTGTCCCCACTACCATCCCTGGTCGTTACGGTGGGCGTACCATGTACCTTCTTTTGCATGTAGGCGTTCAGCAGGGTGAGGCCGTAAGGTGCATCCTCGGCCTTCACCACCACCGGCGGATCTGAATGATCTTTGAAGAAGAGGACCGGCTGTCCACTCTGCAAGGTGGTGATGGTCTGCGTTTGGCTCCAGTCCAGGGTTGGCGTATTGGTGGGCCAGCGCTGCACGGGAACCGGCCCACTTCCCGATGCCGACCGCGCCCGCCGTTGCACCGGCGCGCCTTCTCCAGGTCGAGCGGTTCCGGCTTGCGCATGTTGCTGCAACAGCGCGTTTACCGCCGTGTTGCCTGCCGTGCGCTGCAATTGCAGGATCATGCTCTGGGTGGGAGTAAGCACCGGCCCCTGACTGCTCGGCTCGACGGCCGGCGACGTACGGCGCTGGAGGGGCCGACCGCGACGAACCGCCAAGGCAGTTCGTGTATACATGTGCGATGTACTCATTGTTTCGCGCCTCTCTCTTGTACGCGCTAACCGAGTCGGTGGTAACACGCGCCAAATGCGTCACCACGGTCGCCCGTGCCATACGAACGGTGGCAGTCGTCCGTCAAGCGCCGTTCATTACGGAGATCCTGGCCCTAATTCATGTTCCGAACATGCCAATATTCACACCATAGCGGAGTGCATACGCGCGGTCCACACGTTAGGCGCTGGTTCACGCACATTTCACGCACATCTTCGCCCGCCGTTTACCCCGTCTTGAGCGCTGACACCCCCGTCCCGTGGTATCCTCAAGGGCACGCGCGGTTGGCCGCATCTGCCGTGATCAAGGATGACCACCGTGGACCCTTCACCGTTTGGTACACTGCTCAAGACCTTTCGTATCACCGCCGGCCTGACCCAGGAGGAATTGGCCGAGCGGGCCCGTCTCAGCACGCGCGGTCTCCAGGATCTTGAGCGAGGGTTGAGCCGGCGCCCACGCTACAACACGGTCGATCTGCTCGCCTCGGCGCTAGGCCTTTCCGCGCAAGATCGGGCGAGGTTTTCGGCTACGGCACGCGGATCGGCAGTGCCGGTGACTCACGCAACGGTTGTGGACCGGTCCACGACGTTGAGCGATAACACGCTGACGCCGCTGGTTGGGCGGGCGCGCGAACTGGCTCTGCTGGGCCGCTTTCTGCGCGGGCAGAGCGACATTGGACCTGCCCAATCGCTGCTGCTGATGGCGGGAGAGCCGGGTGTCGGGAAGACCCGGCTCCTGGAAGCGGTGGCCCGCCAGGCACATGCCGAGGGGTGGCGCGTGCTGACTGGGGGGTGCCTGCGACGAGACGGCCAGGAGCCCTACGCTCCGCTGGTTGATGCGCTGGCTCGATATATCCACGAATTGGAGCCTGAGCGGCGGCGGGAGGAGTTGGCGGGTTGCGCCTGGCTGAGCAGGTTGCTGCCTATGCCGGCCGAGGGGGCATGGCGGATCCCGGCTGTATCACCGACGCAGGAGCGACGGCTGATCTTTGGGGCCGTCGAGCGTTTTCTGACCAACGTGGCGGGACCGGCCGGCACGCTGCTGATCCTGGATGATCTGCAATGGGCGGGGCCTGACGCGCTCGACCTGGTGAATACCCTGGCCCGCGTCACCACCTTGCCGCTGCGCATCGCGGGCGCCTATCGGGACACGGAGATACGGCCGGCGGATCCGCTGAACTTTCTGCTGGCTGATCTAGCCCAGGCCGGACTGGTGCGACTCCATCCGCTCGGTCCTCTGGACCTTCAGGACGCGGCGGCACTGTTGGACGATCTGCTGGCCGGGATGTCCAACCAGGGCCGGACCACGACGCGCGTTCTGGAGCGGGCCGACCGCATGCCGTTCTTCCTGGTCAGCTACGCGCAAGCCCTCCGCTCGGGGGCTTCGGAGGAAGAGGTGCCCTGGGATCTGGCGCAGACCGTGCGGCAGCGAGTGGCCATGCTGCCGGAGGCGGCGCGGCAACTTCTCGGGGTGGCGGCGATCGCGGGCCGACGTGTGCCGCGCGCTCTGCTCGTGGCGGCGGCGGGACAGCCGGAGGACGAGGTGCCTGCCGGCCTGGAGGCGGCGTGCCGGGCACGCCTCCTTCAGGAAATGGGGGATGAGGAGTACCTGTTCGGGCACGACGTGATCCGTGAGGTGGCGGAAGCCGATTTGGGCGCGGCTCGGCGCGCGGTGCTACACCGCCGCGTCGCCGAAGCGCTGGAAAGCGATCCCATCAGCGCGACGACCGAACGGCTTGCCTACCATTTCGCGCGCGGCAACGCGCCGGAGAAAGCCGTGTACTATCTGGAGCAGGCAGGTGACCATGCCGGAACCCAGCAGGCGCACGCCGCCGCCGAGCGCTATTACCGTGAAACGCTGGAGCACCTGGAACCGTTGGGGCGCTTCCCCGATGTGCTGAGGGTGCGCGAGAAGCTCAGTGAGGTGCTGTATCAGACGGGCCGTTACTCGGCGGCAAGCCAGGTGTTGGAGCCGGCGGCGGAGGCGCTCCGCGCGGCGGGAGACTGGGAGCGTCTGGGAGAGATCACGGCGCGGATTGGCTGGATGCACTCGCTCGCCGGTACACCGCACGAGGGCCTCACCCTCATTCAACCTCTGCTCAAGCAACTCGAGCAGAGCAGCGCCGTCGCGCCGACCGCGGCGCTCTATGCTACTCTGGGACAACTCGCCATCGCCGCCGGTCAATACAGTATGTCCGAAGTCGCGAATCAACGAGCGGTCGAACTGGCGCGCGCTTGCGGGGATCAGCGCAGCCACGTACGGGCCGAATACAATCGCCTGGTCATCTGTCAGGCTCTGGGACGGCTCAGAGCCGCCCTGACCTTGGGCAACGAGGTTCTCCCTCTGGCCGAAAGGGTGGGTCATCTCAACACTCAGGTGGGGGTGCCAAGGGATCTGGCTTATATTCATGCTCTGCGCGGCGCCTTTGGCCAGAGCCGAAGGTTCATTGAGTGGGCCACCCTGGCAGCCACGAAGATGCGCGATCCCGGACCTGTAGCCTTTACCCAAGCACTACACGGCTGGATCCTCTTTCTGAGTGGGGAGACACCGGCCGCGCGTGTCGAGGTGGACGCGGCGGTGGAGTTGAGTCGCCAGGGACGTCGATCCTGGTACTCGCCGTATCCCCTGATCGTGCGGGCGGGTCTCTTACTGGCTGAGGAGGAGCGGCCGCCGGCGGTCGAGTTGGTTCAGGAGGCGCTGGTCCTGGCCGAATTGAACGGTGACCCACAATCACTACGGTGGGCGTCGAGCGTGATGGCCGAACTCGACATTCTGGAGGGTCGGCCCGATGCCGGCAGAGACCGCTTGTTGCCGCTGCTCGATCGGCCCGGTCTGGAGGAATGTGACGTGACCTTATTCTTGCCGGTGCTGGCCTGGGCGCACCTGGAACTGGATCAGATGGATCTGGCCGCCGACACCGTGAACCAGGCACTGGTCCGCGCCCGGCCCGAGGAAATGCGCCTGGTCCTGGTTGAGGCGTTGCGGGTGCGGGCGATGATCGCGTTGCGCCAAGAGCAGTGGGACGAGGCCGCATCCAGCCTGGAGGAAGGGCTGGCCCTGGCGCGGAGCATGCCGTACCCCTATGCCAAGGCGCGACTCCTCGCGCTACGCGGATAGCCGCGCTCTCAATAGAGAGCAGACCGCGTGGGGTGTATGAAATCCTCCGCCAGGCGGGCGTCGATCCGCAGCACCTGTGCCAGCGCCACCACCTTGGCGATGCCCAGCGGCGGCAGTACCCCGAGCTGCTGCATCAAGCCCAGTAAGTCCGCCTGCAGCCACAAGTCAACCATGCGCCCCTCCGCGAAGCGCCCGATCGCCACCGCGGCCACGGTGGCGGGACGGCCCGGCGGGGCGAGGCCGACCAGTGGACCGGCGAAGGTGCCTCGTACCGAGAGACGCGTCACCACCGTGTCACCTTCCGAGATCTGCTCCACGATGGTCCACTGTGCATCAGGAACCGCGGCTCGGAACTCGGCCAGACGCTGCCTTAGGGGCGCCGGCGCGTGCCCTGCCGCGGCGTCGGCGCCGTTGGTTGCCGGCGCCATCTCATCGAAGATGGCCGAATTTCCTTGATTACACACCTCCTCGACCAGACGGCGGATCCAGGCGGCGTGTGTCGCGGCCTCGCGCGCCCGCTGAGCGTAGGTCGGGCGCCGCGCGCCTGCCATGCATCTCTCCTCCCCCAGGCCTACCACCATCGATCGTGACCGGTAACCTGTCGTACCGCCTCGGTCGCCTCGTGGCCCGCTCACTGCGTTGCCCTGAGGACAATATCATCCGGGCATCTTCGAGTATGACGGAGGACGAGCGCCCAGGACACACGTCAGGCACCTTTTCAGGCACCTTTTCAGGCACGTCTTCCGCCAGGTCCGGCCCGTCTCCAGTGAATGCGGGGCGGCGACGCGGATCGCGCCGGCTGTACGGAGGGTCGCGCGCAGTAAGGCCGTCGCGGCCACGACATCAGGCAGGGCGGCAAGTCACGCCGCGGCTCCGTCATCCAGTAGATCGTCCTGGATGCGCACAAAGTTCTCGGGCAGTGCCGACATTGCGCTTCTCCTTAGCCTTTCTTATTCACGGGCGAGCTGGGCGGGCCGCGAGGAGGAGCCAGAACGGCTCACCGGGGTGGGCACTGGCCAGGTGGAGTGTGCACCCCGTGCGCCCGCGGCGCACCCAACCCGCTGGCGCACCAACTGCTCCAGGGCGTGGCGGACCGAGCCGCGGTGCCACTCGCGCACCTGGCCGGCCAAGGCGGCGCACCGCCCCAGGGCCGCATCGACCTCGGCCAGCCGGCACAGGCCGCCGTCGCTGGTCAGCTGGGGGCCATCGAAGCGGACCTGGAGGGGGGAACCGGGCAGGGCAAAACCGATAGACTCAGACATGAGGCATCTCCCACGGCTAGGCAGTGCAACGAACACTTCAGCCTACCCCTAATGGCAATGCCTCGTCCTTTTGCTCTCTGCTCGCCCGTGAATAAGAAAGGTTAAGCCGGTGCACTCGACAGCACCCCGAGTTGCCGCCGCATTGCCGTTCGCGTCTCATGGTCACCGATAATAATCGCTCAGATGCCGCTCAAGATCTGCGATTGGACGATCTCGCCGTCGTTCCATTCCGGATCAGCTTCGAGCGTCGCCCGCATGCGCTGGTACCAGCGGTCGGTCTCCGGGTCCTTCGCATTCGTGTTATACGTCTCCCGGTCGGCGAAGATAGCGACCATAAGGTATTCGCGCGGCCGCCCCTCCAGTTGGAAGACATATTCGGCGACCACGCCGGTAGACGCGCCCCGCTCCTGTGTCCATTGCTCGCCGATTGTCACGAACTCGTGCTCCATGCCGGGTTGAACGACCATACGTGCAACGGTGCCGAACATACTGTGCCTCCTTGGTGTTACTACTCCAACGGCGTATTGGTTGTGTTGTCTACCGCGTATCAAGCGGCGGGCGGGATGTTGAGATTCATGCGGAAGAGGTTCGTCGGGTCGTAAGTCGTCTTCAGTGCCTGCAGCCGGGCGTAGTTCACGCCGTACGCTGCCCGCACCAACTCCTCCTTTTCCTCCCCGAAACCGGGGAAGTTCAGATAGATACCGCTTGACGCGAAGTGCCGCATCGATGCCCACGCCTCACGTGCCCAGGCGATGTTCGCCTCGTTCTCCGTGGGATCGGTCCAGGAGGACTCGAAGGCGACCATAAACGGATGCCGCTGACCGAAGGCGGTCTCCGCCGCGCCCACGCGTGCCGCCGCGCCGGTTTGGGGCCAGATGTCCATGGTCGTCTTCGAGGAGGGGCGTTCCGCCGCGAGTTCGCAGAGGGCGTCGAGCAGTTCGTCGCTCAGTTCATTGACGTAGGTGGACTTCCAGTATTGCAACAGCCCCTTCGGGAAGAAGGGATCGAACGCGCCCTGGATCGCCGTGAACGGCATCGGGGCGCTCATGTCGAGGAGCGGCGTCGCCAACTCGCGCAGTGGTTGGATCAGTCTCTCGCCCTCCGCGACCGGACCGGCGTAGACGCCGGCGAGGATGACGATGGGCTTGCCTACCAGTTCCGGAGGAAACCCCTCGGGCACGCTCCAGAAGACGGCGAGCGGAGTAAATTCGTCCGGCGCCGTCGCGATGAAGTCCCGCCATTGCCTCAGCACGGCGGGTCCGTCTTCCAGGGCATAGAGCGTGGCACAGAGCATCACCGTTGGGCCGATGGGGTGGAGCGCGAACTCGAATGAGGTGACAACGCCGAAGTTACTGCCCGCCCCGCGTACCGCCCAGAAGAGATCGGCGTTCTCCTCCGCGCAGGCATGGCAAAGCCGACCGTCCGCGGTGACGATATCGACTGCACGCAGGTTGTCAATGCTGAGGCCGTACTTGGCGCGTAGATGACCCATCCCGCCGTGCAACGTTAGGCCGGCGATCCCGGTCGTGGAAACGACACCACCAGGGGTGGCGAGGCCGAAGACCTGGGTTTCGCGGTCAAGATCGGCCCAGGTGGTACCGCCCTGCACGTGGGCGATGCGCATCCGGGGATCGACATGGACGCCGCGCATGAGCGAGAGATCGATCATCAGACCGCCCTCGCACACCGCGTTGCCCGCGACATTGTGCCCGCCCCCACGCACGGAGAGGAGCATGCTCTGCTCGCGGGCGAAGGTGACCGCCGCGATAACGTCCGCCGCCCCGGTACAGCGGGCGATGAGCGCGGGACGGCGGTCGATCAGTCCGTTCTGGATTGCCCGCTGGGCATCGAAGTCAGGATCGCCGGGCCGGAGCACCGGACCACGCATAGTGGATACGAATGGGTTGATTGCCTCTTCATTGGGTGCCACCCTGTTGATAGTCTCCTGCTCGGCCATACCCGTTCCCTTTCCGCTGCGTCTTACTACCGGCCGGCACGGCCGGTGGAGGACCTGCCGTACCGATGACCCGACTCTAGCGGACGGCGCGTCGGCGCGCATCGTGGAAAGTACGGATTCGGGCATGGATCCGGTACGGATATCGGCGGTTTGCGATACGGAGTGGAGAACGCGACGGAATGCGCTGGGGTTGCATACCTTTCCCAACCGGAGGAATTATGTCGGTCAGGGCGTCGTCACTCGGCTGCATGCCCCAGACCAGACTCGACCGTCCAGGCGGCAATCTGCGCACGTGAGCCGAAGCCGAGTTTGCCGAGGACATTGCCGACGTGAGTCTCGACCGTGCGCTCGCCGATGAAGAGCGTGTCCGCGATCTCGCGATTGGAAAGGCCGCGTGCCACGAGCGTCGCCACGTCGCGCTCCCGCGGTGTCAGTAGGTCGCGCTCTCGCCGTGGATCGATCGCACGATCGGTGGGGATCATCGCCGTCGCACCGGCGAGGAATGTGCGTTTGAGCGTATCGTCCGAGAGTGTCGCGGCTACATCGCCGATGATCCCCCATGCTGATTGGAACTGCACGCGGGCGTCGAGGGGCCGGCGCCGCGCGATGTCGATATGGCCGAGCGCCATATGGAGCCGCCAGCGGATGGACGACAAACCGCGTTCGATCACAATCGGCAATGCGGCGCGGAGCGGCTCTTCTGCCTCGCTCTGCCGATCGAGCGCCGTCAGACACTGGCCGCGCAAGAGCGCGAGTATCGGGATGTCGTGCGGACCCGTGAGATTGGCGGCGTTCGCAAACAACTGCTCGACGATGGCCAGCGCCCCCGCCGCGTCGCCGTGCGCCAGGGCGATTTTCGCTCTCGCTATCGCGACGCGGCGCTGCCCGAGCGTCCGCATCGGGAGATCGGGGGCGATTGCCGCCAGCACTGCCTCGGCTCCGCCGGGATCACCTTGCATTACTCGGCATTCGGCGAGGTAACCGGTCATCAGATTCATCCAGTGTCGCGATCCGCTCTGGTGAGCGAGGACGTGCGCCCGCTCGAAATACTCCCGCGCGAGCGGCAAGGCGAGGATGTCCATGAGAATCACGCCATGGATCCATTCCGCGCCCGCCATCCACTCACGATGGTCGATCTCGCGGGCGATGGCGAGCGCATCACGTGCGCATGCCAATGCGGGCCCATACTCGCCATGCGATCCGAGGTTCATGGTCTGGTTCAGCAGGACATAGGCTTCTTCCGCGCGCCAGCCGATGTCCCGTGCCAGCGCCAGCGCCTCCTCGAACTCGCGCACCGAGTCGCCGGAGGAGACATAAGGCGGAACGACGACCGTCTCGAAGATGTACGCCCCACCGGCGATCAGCATCGTGGCCAGCGTGGAGCAGAGACCCTGGCGATCCCCCAGTTCACGGAAGAGCGCCGCCGCCCGCTCGTAGCGCCGCTGCATTGACGCGATGTCTCCGGCGATATCGCTTACCGTGCCGAGGAGGTCGATACATCGCGCGACACCGTGCCGATCCCCGGACTGCTCGAAGATCGTGAGCGCCGACTGTAGCGACTCCTCGGCCTCGTCCGTCCGCTCAATGTTGAGATACCAACCGCCGAGTTGCATGAGTGTATCGGCAATGGTATCGGGGCTGTCCAGGGTTTGAGCGAGGGCGAGCGACTGCTCGAAGTACTCCCCCGCCCGAACATAGTCCTGCCCTGCCCAGAGGTTTCCAAGATTGAGCAGCGCCCGCCATTCAGCACGCGCGTCATCCTCTGCCCGTGCACGCGCCAACACCGCCTGATAGTCCCTCAGTGCCCGGTCGAATTCTCCGAGCAGCGCCAATGCCCGCCCCCGCTCGCGATGAAGGTGTACCGAGGGGGAGATCGCGA
>JAICHN010000192.1 GCA_025924845.1 Chloroflexota bacterium
GCAGCTTGCCGTCGATCTCGTCCTGCCGCACCCCGCCCCACTCCCAGTGCGAGTGTAATAACTGGCCGTCAACCTCCAGCCAGAAGGTAAAGGGCGTGTGGTGCCGCGCGGGATCGAGGCGGGCATCCTCCCACGGATTGATGAAACCGGCGCCGTTCCAGGCCCGCGCTACAAGCTGGCCTTTGATCAGAGACTCTTCGTAGACGGTAAGGTGCGAGCGATAGGCCACGGTAATCGCGGGTTCCAGCTCGACATGCACATCCATGTGCGGGCCGTCCGCCTGTACTGCCGCGTCGTGTTCTATCGCCAAGAGATTTCTCCTTTATCTGCATGCTGTTGCCCGCCGCGCGAAAGCTGCGGGCAACTCGCACCGGGATTCCGCTTGTAGTTGCACGGACCCCTTAATTCACCGGCCGCGGTTGCTGGCAACCGCGGCCGGAAGACAATACATACGTGGAACGCTTCTACCGAATGAGCGATGAGGGTTTAGCCCTCGCCGCTCCAGGTACCGATGTCGCCCTTGGCGGGGCCGATAAACGTTCCGGTCCACTTCGACAACTGCAGGAACGGTGAGGACGATCCGACCACTACTACGTCACCGCCGACCATATGCAAGGTTGCCACGAGGTTGCCGTTCACCAGGCGCCCGTCGGCCGGCACGACCTTGCCGTCCGTGAGCAACGTGAAGGTGCCGTCCGCCCAGCCGTCCGCCGTGGCCGTCAGCGAAAGGGCGCCCCCGATCGATACTTTGTGCGCGCTGCCCTTGGCGGATTTGCCGCCGATGTCGAACCCGACATGCACGGTTTCGGGCGTCAGCACCCACGAGCCTACACCGCTGGTCCCGCCCATGGCGATCGCCCCGCCGAATTGGCCGGTCTTGCTGCTAATCGCATGTCCGTCCAGCGTCATTGACCATTTCTTACTCTTGACCTTCAGACTGGTAGGGGCGAGGCTGGTGGTGTTCGTGAAGGCGCCGGTGACCGTAGCGGTAATGCCGGTGGTCAGGGTGAGCGTGCCGACGACGCCGCTCTTGTAGTCCATCGTGCCGGTCAGTTGGCCCGATGCAGTCGTGCCCGCGGACGCGCCACGTATCATCTGGGCGCCGAAATGATAGGTAATGGCCACGGGGGCCGGAACGTCCGCGGCACGCCCGGCCGCGTGCACGCCATTTGCCCACGGCGCCGATGCCCCGCCAAGCAGGGTGGCTACGATGAACACGCCTCCCAGGAGAAGTCTGCGTGCTGCTTTAGCTTGATTACGGTCGCCCTTCATGGTGCCGACTCCTTGACAATCTAACGGTCGATGCACTCTCACTTGGAGCGCACGGCGAATAGTCGCGACTGGTTACGAAGGATGCTAAAACTTCAAGCCCGTCATGGCGATGCCTCTGATCATGTACTTCGAGCCAAAGAGATAGGCGATCATGAGCGGGATCACCGTCACGATTGCCGCTGCGATCAAATAGTCATATCGCGTGTCGTAATAGCCCTGTAGGCCGTTCAAGATCAGGGGCAAGGTCTGTTCGTCTTGACTGCTCAAGACCACCAACGGCCAGAGGTAGTCATTCCAGACTCCCAGGAAGACGAGGATCGCCAGGGCCGCCATTGGGGAGGCCGAGAGCGGGATGACGATCTGGACGAAGATACGCCACTCCGAGGTGCCGTCAATGCGGGCGGCTTCAAGCATCTCGTAGGGGATGCTTCCCATGAACTGCCGCATCAAGAAGATGCCGAAGGTGTTACAGAGTCCGGTGACGATCACGCCGCCCAGGTGATTGGACAGCCCCATGCTGCCCACCGTGATGTACAGCGGGATGAGGATCACCGCGAAGGGCACCATGAGGGTAGCCAGCAAGAGGAGGAACAGTGGTTCCTTGCCCCAGAACCTGTATTTCGCGAAGACATAGCCCGCCATGGTCGAGGTCAGCACGGTGACCGCGGTGACACTGAAGGAGACCACCACGGTGTTGCGAAAGCCAATCCAGAGATTGGAGAGGCCGAAGACCGTCCGGTACGAGTCCAGGGTCCAGGTACGCGGGAGCAAAGATCCTGACTCCATCACCTCCTTGAAGGGCTTGAACGACGCGAAGATGCACCAGACCAAGGGTGAGACGGCAACCAAGGCCGCTATGATCAGCATGGCATGTATAAGCAGCTGATCCTTTTCAAGCCACCGTACCTGCCGCTTAGCAGGCTCGGGCATCACACGAGGACCGATTCTGGTATCCGCGCGTTCATGGCCGGAGGCGACACTCATTCAATCTCCTCCTTCCCGCTCAGTACGACCAATTTACGCGCGTCAGGCGCAAGGTGATCAAGGTAAGTCCCAGGGTTATGGCAAATTCCACGATGGCCGCCGCCGCTGCCTGGCCGAACTGCAGAGTCGCGAAGGCCAGATTATAGATGTAGAGGTTAAGCAGGTAGGTCGCGTTACTGGGACCGCCCTGGGTGAGGGTTTGGGGTAGGGTGAATTCCTGCAGGCCGTTGATCACGCCCAGAATCAGGATCAGATTCAACGTGGGCTGCAACAGGGGCAGCGTCACATGCCAGAACCGTCCAAACGGTCCCGCCCCGTCTACCCGCGCCGCGTCATTCAGTTCGGTAGGGATGTTGAGGAGACCGGCCGTCAGAATGACGATAGTAACCCCAATCCCCTTCCAGATGCCGATCAGCACGGAGGTCGGCAGCGCACTATCCGAACTGGTCAACCAGCGCGACGTGGGCAAGTGCAAGGCGGACAATACCTGGTTGACCGGACCGATCTCCGGGTCGAAGACGATTTTGATCAGCAGCACGACCGAGATCAGCGCCAGTACGACCGGAATAAAGATTAAGGTCTGGTAGAGGGTTCGGCCACGCTTGACATTGACCAGACACAACGAGATGGCCAGGGCCAGCGGAATGCCTATGACCATGCCGAGAATGCCCCAGGCAAGGCTGTTCTTCAGCGACGTCGAAAAGAGTGGATCGTTAAACAGGGCGCGAAAGTTGTCGAGGCCGAGAAAGCGGCTGCGGCTCGGGTCCACGATACGGTAGTAAATCAAGGAAAGGTGGAAGCCCTGGATCACCGACCAGAAGACAAAGATAGAGTACCAGATCAAGATGGGGACCAGGGTGACCACCCCAAACTGGAACTGGGGCCGGCGCAGGGTCTTTAGTACCGTGCGCCGGATCCCTCCCGGCCTTTGTCCTCCCGGCATACGATAGCCGCCACTCACACCCACGTCCGCTTTCATGACCCTCCCCACCGGGCACAATGACCAGATCACCGCTACTGCCGCGAGAACACAGCCGGCGTACGAAAGTAGCCACTCCCATGTTCTCGCGGCGCTTGTGCGTTGCGTTTACTCCAGATTCTGGAGATCAATCTGGTATTGCTTGTATTGCGCTTCGGCCTGTGCCTGAATTTGCTTTACGGCTTCCTGTGAGTTGATCTTCTTCTGGCGTACGGACTGGCATACGGCCATAATGTTGTTCGAAATCTTGCTGTAGTACCCGACCTCGCCGATGAACTTCACATTGTCACAGATCGCCGCGAATTGCTTGCGGTTCGCATAGGAGGAATTCGTGTTGTTCCGGGGTGCGAACCGAGAGGTGTCGTTGTCCTCGATGCTCTTCCACGCCGAGATCACTGTACCGCCGTAGATCAGGGCCCACTGATATTGCGCCTTCGTCGTCGCCATCATCCGCAGGAAAGCCGTGGCAAGGTTCGGATGGGGCGCCTTGCCCGGGGTGACAAAGCCCCAGCCGTCCGCGGTGCCGCCCGCGATCGGGGTCTTGCCGTGGATCTTGGGCACTCCTGCCATCTCGAAGTGATAGCCGAGCGCCGAGTTAATGGAGAGTGACGGGGTGCCGTTGGCCAGGGTGACGGCGGCTTTGCCGTTGAGCGCTTCATCCTGGCACGCCGAGAGATCATTCCACTCGGTTTCGATGCCCATCTTGACGGGCGTCTCCACATGCAGTTGCATGGCCTCAATGCCGGCCGGAGAGTCGAAGTGGAAGGTCTTGGTCGCCGGATCAAACGGGGTCTGCCCGATGGTGAGCATCATGCCCCAGTAGGTCTTGTCGTCCCAACCCTCGCCGCAGAGCCCCCAGCGCGTGACTTTGCCATTCTTCGTAACCTGCAACGCCTTCGCCAGCGCGAACAAATCATCATAGCTGTCAAAGTAGAATTGGCCGTTGCTGGGCGGATACTTGCTGGACAATCCCGCCTTCTTGACCAATTCGGCCGGCACGTTGACCACCGAACCGTTGCCGCCGTCGGCTTCGACCGGCACGCCGTAGATCTTGCCGCGGAAGGTGAAGGCAGCGACCGAATCACCCGTGAAGTCGCGCGCGATATTGATATGGTTATGTCCGTACACTGAGTCGGTGATAAACGGAATGGCCCCCTGGATGGCCAGGTTGACCGTCTGATCCGCCCGGATACACACGATGTCCGGCTCCGTGCCCGCGGCAATTGAAGCGATAAGCTTGGTATCGAGCGGCCAGGGTTGCGGCTGGACGGTGATCGTGGAGCCGGTCTGCTTGTGAAACAGATCCGCGAGACGATGGTAGGTCTGCACGTGCGGTTGGTAATTCAGCCCCCACATGGTTCCCTGGGGCTCGATGGCCTTTAAGCGCGCGGCACCCGCTGCCGCTTCCACCATCGTCGCGCCCGTCTTGAGACCACTAGTGGCGAGGGCACCGGCGCCCACGGTCGCCACGGCGGTCTTCAGAAAGTTGCGTCGACTCGTCTTGGTACTCATGTCCATGACTCCTAATGAAGCTATCATAGCCGGGCGTTGAGCACTGGCATCATATGGTCCGCAATGGTTGGAGCGCCGTCACCTCCTCTCTATATCCTCACTATAGTTCATTACACTTGCAGTTAATCGCACATGAATATACAGGAGGGAGATCCGCTGGTCCTACATGGTTACGGGGCGCAACGCTCGGCAACCGAGGACCCTGTCAGATCGTTGCGAGCCGGCACTTCATCTCGTGATGCCGCGCTGCCGACCGGTACATCTACCTACTTTATGAGTCAAATTCGCCATGTGGTAACAGTATACAGATCGCATCAAGAAAGTCAACGTCCCATCGGCATGAGAGCGTGCGTCAGAGTTTTGCCGTAATGCCGCCGACCGGCTCCGCGGAACCGAAATAGGGGCGCGAGTCTCCTGGCCCGCCGTCGCCCATGCGGCAGCCAGACACTACCGGATGACCATTCGTGGCCGCACCAAGCGGGCCTGGAGACCCGCGCCCCTACAACACGCCCCCGACCCACTCTTCGTCGGCACGCCGCCCTCACTCGGACGCGCTGGTCAGCGCGATGCCGCGTATAAAGTACTTCGTGGTGAGCGCGGTGACGATGAGCGCCGGCAGGGTCGTCAGCACCACCACGGCCGAGACGTCCGGCGTCGAATCGCCCAGCCCGCTGGATAGGAGAATCGGCAGTGTCCAGTGCGCCGGATTGCTCAGCAGAATAGCCGGCAGCAGGAAATCGTTAAACGTGTGCATGAAGGTATAGACGGCCAGCACGGTCAACGCGGAGGTGCAGAGCGGGAGCATCAACTGTACGACGATCCGCCACTCCGATGCCCCGTCTATCCGTGCCGCGTCCAGCAATTCAGAGGGGATACCCTCCAGGAACTGCCGTACGATGAAAATGCCGAGCGGCGACCACATGCCGGCCACGATCAGGCCGCCCAAACTGTTATTGAATCCCAGATGCACCACCGTGACATAGACCGGGATGAGGATGGCGCTGAACGGGATCATTACCGCCGCGATCAGCGCGGTGAAGAGATGATCCCTGCCCCGAAAGCGGTACTTGGCCAGGACGAACCCCACCAAAAGCGAAGTCACTACGGCCGAGATCGTCACGCTTCCCGCCACGATGATGCTATTCCGGTAGTCCGCTATAAACGGCCCGGAGTCGAGCGCCTGATCGTAGTGGCTGGTGGTCCAGGATGTATCAAAGTAGCCTGGCTGAAACGACTGGAACAGCGACCAGAGGAATGGCCCCAGCGTCGCGCAGGAGAACGCCAGGAGCAGGATGTGGGGCGCTATCCGGCTCAGCGGTTTGTAGAGACTGCCGCGGCGTCGCGGCGGCCTGGCGAGTGTGCTCATTTCGCTTGCCCCATCAGTAGGACCACTTGGGTCGCAGCAGCTTGATCAACAGGAGGCTGAAGGTGAGTACGAAGACCAATTCCAACACGGCGCCGGCTGATGACGGGCCGAATGTGACGAAAGCGCCGCCGAACGTTTGCTTGTAGAGGGTCAGATTTAACAGCACCAGAGAACCGCTCGGCCCATAGTCTATGGGGTGGAATTCACCCATCGCAAACTGCTGCGAACCGCCGGTCAGCGTATACGGCAGGATATACTCCTGGATCGAGTTGACCAACAGCAACACGCTGACCAGGGTCAGAATGTGCCCAAGCAGCGGCAACGTGATCAAGCGGAAACGCTGCCATGCATTCGCGCCGTCCACTTGCGCCGCCTCCTCTATATCCTTCGGAATGTTGAGAATTCCCGCCATCAGGACGACGGTATAGAAGCCGATCCACTGCCAGGCGCCGATCGCCGCGGCCAGAGGGAGCGCCAGATTCGGATCTTGCAGCCATTGCGAGGTGGGTAGTCCCAGGGCGCTCAGTGCCCCGTTAATGCCGCCGCTCACCGGATCGAAGAGTTTACCCATCATCAGGGCGGCGGTAACGGTTGGCGTAACGAACGGGAACAGGACCGCGATCTGGTAGAGGGTGCGTCCGCGTTGGATGCGGGCGAGCGCCACCGCCAGCAACAGTCCTAGAGGCAGCACGTAGACGAACTGGAGCAGAGTCCAGACGACGCTGCGCAACGTCGCCGGCCAGAACCGCGGATTCAACCTGGGATCAAAGAGGTGCTGAAAATGGAGCAGTCCGGTAAAGTGGCTGTCCGCAATGAGGTCCTTCAAAGACGGTAGGTCCATAAACTCTATGTGGTAGAGCGCGAACCAGACGGCCTCAAGTACGGGTCCGACCTGCAAAACGAGGTACCACAGCAAGGTGGGCGTGAGCACGATGATCCCCAGGCGGAATCGCGGATTGCGCAAGGTTCGAAGTAGCTCGGCCAGCGGGCCGCGCGCTTCAATCGGTACCTGTTCCCCGGGTTTGATCCGCGTCCCGCTGTCCAGGGTCATGCTTCCTTACGTCCAAACGCGACAGAGTACATGCGCTCCTTCTTTCAGGAATGGGTGACCCGTTTGTAGCTGATCGTAGCAGCGGCGGGCGCCGTGCCGAGATGTACGAATAAACCGCTAGTCATCAGGTCGTGGCCGGTGCCGTGCGTTGTGGCCGCCTGGTCGAAGTTCTTGATTTCATAGGTTGCGGCGGAATCCAATCCGCGTAGCTTGAAGTGCATTGAGACAACCGAGCTGTAGTCGCGCCGAAATGCCTGTACCACGCCGGAGCCTGCCTCCGGCCGATCGAACTGCCAGGCCATCCAGGTATCCATATCTAGGGTATACGGGGTCAGCGGATAGTAGTCGCCGAGCAGGTTATCGGCGATGGCACGCCACTCCCGCAACACGCGGCGCCCTAGACTCTTGATTGCATCGGTGTCCAGGCGTACCTGAAGAAAGATCAGGTAGCTGGGCATTATACCGCTTCGTAACGTATAAAGGTCTGTCGAGGGAATGCCGCTCCCGTAATACGGCAGCCAAGACGCGATGCCGTAAGTATGACCCTGTTCGCCGAGCGGATCGCCGTTACCGTCACTGCGCCAGAGCGGGACGCCTCGGCGCACGGTTTCCAGATCGTTCCTTCTGCCGCCCGAAGCGCAGCAATCGATCACCAAGCCGGGGTGGCGCCGCCGGAGTTCGTCCCAGAACGCCAGGAGACCGGTCACGTGCCGAATCTGCGTGATGCCGCGCCGATTGGGCGGATCGGCCAGATTCCAGTACGTCAGGGGATCCATATTGAAGTCATGGCGAAACACGTCAACACCCTGGCTGATGATCAGTTGGTCGAAGTGTTCGACTGCCCAGCGCCAGGCTTGCGGATTCCCCAGGTTCAAGAGCCGGTTGTCATCACTCATGAGCGCATGGAGTAACCACTCGGGATGATGGTTGGCAAGCCAGGTGTCGAAATGCACGCGCTCCGGTTCGTGCCATACGATGCTCTTCATGCCGAGGGCGCGCGCCCGGTCGGTCACCGGCTTCAGCCCATGGGGGTATCGCGTGGGATCGGGCGACCAGGTGCCGGTCCACGTCCAGTCCGTTGCTTCAGGGGGAACCTTGTACCATCCCGCGTCGATCCACCAGTGGTCCCATACGCCGCCCGTACCGGCCGTGTAGCGCTCGGCGCCGTCGGCGGCCAGAACCTGAAGATCGGAGGCGGCATTGATGCCCAGCATACTCGAACCGTAGGCGCCGACGTTCTGGGTCGGGCACATGGGCGCCAGGGGACGGCCCCTGGATTGGGGCATGTTGTGTACGCGCATCCAGCGTCGCCAGACATTCTGCGCCGCGATCCAGTCGGGCTCCCGCCAAAATTGCACCACAACGCGCGGCGTACGGATCTCCTCCGCGGGCTGAAGTACGATGTCCAGAAGTTCGGCATCGCGGATATGGTCGCCGGACGCGAGCATCGTGCCGTCGCGCGAGCACATCCCGGATTGCAACCGCACCCCCCGGCCGGCATCGCGCGTCATCTCGGTCGCCCACTGGCCTGGCCAGCCGATCACCACGATGACGCCGCTGCCGTCCCACGCGAGGTTGTAATAGGGGGAACCGGCCTTGGAAATACCGGGTTCCGGCGCGAAGTAGCCATTGGTGGGTCGGCCGCCCATGCAGGTGAACAACATTGAGGATCGCGGCGGTAGGGGGGTTGTGTATGGCGCATAATCCTGATCAACGGCGGCACTCCCATTACAGGTGTGTACGACGAGCTGCCCGCCCTGTTCACCTTGAAAGCTTGTGTCGAGCGCCAGAACCTCGCTCAGCGGCCGTGCGTCATGCTTGCCGGTATTGTGGAAGTAGATCGTCCAGTCGACGGCGGGAAAATCATGATAGGCGATTACTTCGCAGCGCACCATGAGGCCGCCCCGCGGCTCGCGCCAACTGATCGTATGCTGGGTGCGGTTGGCATCGAGCGTACGTTGGCGGTGCGTTCGCGGCCATTTGGCGAGCAGCATCGCCGACGATTGACCACCGTAGAGGAAAGAGAAGGGCGGCCGGCGATCGAACTGATCCAGGAATCGCGCCGCGCGCGCCGCCGCGGTTGTGTCCGCCGAGTCTTGCGCGCTCGCCTGGGACACCGGGGGTACCCGGCTAAGC
>JAICHN010000193.1 GCA_025924845.1 Chloroflexota bacterium
ATGTGGGGGCCTGTTCCCGCGCGGCCGCCCCTCCCGGGGGCCTGCCCATCCCGGCCCCCCCGCCCCTGTCCGCGTCCGCGTGCCGCCCCTCGCGGCGCCCACTGCTTCGACTCAATGCGGCTGCGCAAAAAGCCCGCCGGCTGTTCGATCCCCTTCCCCGCCTCGCCCCGCACATAGGCCAGCCAGCCGCGGAGCCGCTGGATCTCCTCGGGATCATCGCTCCGGAAGCGGGCTACCAGATCGGCGGTGAAATAGGCGGCGAGCGCCTCATCCAGGGAGAAGGCTCCCAACTCATGATAGACCAGCTCCAGGTCACGACGGAGCGCCCCGTGATAGGCTCGCTTCCGCTCCTCCTCGGCCGTCCACTCCTCACCGCCCAGGCCCAGGAATTGCTCGGCCGAATAATAGCATTCCGTGTTTACGCGCAGTCCCCAATTGCTGTCGGTAGCCGTGATGTCGCGACAGACCACATCGCGGAGGCGGACCACACGCGCCCCATTCGTATCCTCTGCTTCGATCAGCGCCTCGTCCTCGGCTAAAGGATAAGCCAGGATCTCACGATCGGAATCGAGCACCACACCACCAAGCGGTTGGTGGG
Organism: Chloroflexota bacterium; assembly: GCA_025924845.1. The sequence continues at coordinate 599 of JAICHN010000193.1, forward strand.
GATGGGTTACGGGGTTGTGATTAGGTGGCGTCCCTTGAGTAATCTGATCCTTTGGGTCCCGCCCGGGATCCGGCCCGGTGCCCCACGAGGGCCGGCTCGGTTCAAGGGAAGTCCCCACCGGTATTCCACCAACACCGGGCCGGTGTCCGGCGCGACCGTCCCCGTCCCCCGAAAGACCACCCCGGTCGCTTTCGGCACTAGCCGGTTCTGTAGCGGACCCCCCGAGTTCTCTTATAAGGCCGGGGGGTGCCGTGGTGGACCCTCCCGGTACTGAGCCGGGTGTGGGGGGGTCAGGTGCGGGCGGGGGGACGAGCGTGGTCAGGAGGCGCGCCCAGTCCTCGCGAATACGCAACGACGTCTTCTTTCGGCGCAGCGGTTCCCAGCCCTGAGGAAGCAACCCCAGCACCCGTTCGATCGCCTCGGCCGCCGTGGCTCCTCTCTGCCGGTACGCCGTCGCCAGGGCGGTAAGACCCTCCTCGATAGGCAGCGGCTCGAGCAGATAGTACACGTTGTTGCTGTTACCGCCGTCTTCCCGCTCGGTGCGCCGCACGAAAATCAACTGGAGGTCGGTAAGGAGGGCGATGGCGCGGACAACCGTCCCCTTTCCCTTCCCCCAATGTCGGGCCAGCCGGGCCAGCGAGGGCCAGCAGTATTGGCTCTTGTTGGCCATGCAGGAGAGCGAGCTGTAAATGGTGAAGGTATCGGCGCCCAGCAACGGACCGTAGTCATCGATAATAGTATCGTGGACCCAGAAGCGCTCATTTGTACGCAAATCGCGCACCATGATCCCGGCCTCCGTCAGAGGCGAATCATCATCCGGATCAACGTCCACCGGTCCGGCCCCGCGCGGCCCCGCCGGCAGCCGCCCGCGATCACTCATGCCCGTTCCCTTCCAGCCTCGCGACCCTCAACTTTGCCCACGAGGCTTGACATCGACCGGGAAGCAGCCATAAGATAGGACACAGAGAGAAACCCCCCGCCGCTACTTCCCGTAACGGTAGGCCGGAATCTCAAAGTCCGTACCTTCTGGTGATGCATCCGGAGCTCCAAATCCACGGCATCACTCGATAGTTAAACTGCTCATTCGGGAAACCTCCGTGCATTTGCCGTGCATGGGGGTTTTTTGTTGGCTCCTGCCTGGCGGGCAGGGGGACCATGAGCAGGCGGCCGATTCGACCGCGCGACCTCACGATCCGCCTCGTCCTAGGGCGACGGGCCGTGCGGCAGAGTTCCGTGTCTGCGATTCATCAAATCTCTTCCTCGAATTCAGGCAACATGATGGGCGCGCCGGGCGCCCTCCTCGGCGGCGCGCAAGGAGATCACTTCGTCCATCTCCCTGGCCACCACGCCGACATCCATGAACAAAAAAGCCGACTGCCCATCCAGGGCGCGTACCGCCTCCTGGCGGTGCCGGTAGACAAAGACATCACCGTTCAAGCCGACCAGGCTCAGTTCGCGCAACGGATCGTTGCTGTATTCGCGCAGCTTGACCACCGCCTTGCGGATCATTTGCAGCGTTACTCCCTGATCCTTCAAGCGCATGACGACGCGGATACGCACCAGGTCATCGAAGCTGTAGCGGCGTTTCACGCCCGCGTGGCCGCTGGGCTGCAGGAAGCCCTCCCAGGCCCAGTGATCCAACTGGCGGGCCGAGGTACCGGTCAACCGGCATACCTGCCCCGTGGTGAATTGGTCCATTGCGCGCATGCCCTTCCTTCCACCCATGGCCGTTGCTTTACACAACATGCATGTTGTGATCGATTATAGGGAGGAGTATACCGCCCGTCAAAGGGTTATGCACGGCGTTCCATTGACCGCGTCACTGAAGCGGCCCGCGCCGCCTCCGTCACGGCGCGCCGGCCGGGTAGGCATGGTACCGCGACGGTTCACGGAACCATGGTTATGCCTTGAACATCCTGTTCCCCGCTGCGCCGTCGCTTCCGGCCGGGATATCAAGGCCGAGATGACGGGCGAGGGCGCCGCGTACCTGGTCGCGCAGGTCGGGATTGGTCAAGTAGCCGATTGGAGCCGGGTAGCTGGGGCTGCGTTGCAATGAGATTGTCCGCACCTGATGGCACATAATAACCCCGGCTTTGGTCTGCCCTGCCTCGCCGGCCCCTATTGGCACTTCATTTGGATAGCGAACGGCATTCCGCGCGGCGGTAATGGGACATACCGTCACCGAGCCGGATCGATGAAAAGGCTCATACGAAACGACCAGTACGCGACGTGTTCCGCCCTGTTCGTGGCCGCGCGTGGGATCCAGATCGATAATCAGGACCGCCCAACGGAGCGACACCGGAGATGATACTACTCCCACGCCGCCTCATCGCTCGGCAGATCCTTTTCGATTTGCGCGATCTCCTCCTGGAAATGCGCATCGACGGCCGCCCCACTCCACAACCGAGCGTCGCGCGCATCGCGCACGAAGCGATCCAGTTCAGCGATGGCCTGTTCCACCAGGGCATCCTGGGTAGCGGCCACATGATCGACCTCGACCAGCCGTTTCACGGTGGCGATTGCCGCGGGCGAAAGGCTATATGTACGCTTTATCCGCATAAGGTCAGGATAGAACGTGTCATTCTACGTGTCAATCTACGTGTAAGAATCGGCAACATTTCTTTCCAGCACAAGAGCGCGCCCATTTGCACAAGAAATGTCCCAGCTTCCCTGGGCGTGGCCGATCCGGCTTGAAACGGCCGTGATACAGTCGGCTCGTAGGCTGGAAGAGTGCCGCGGGGACGCCCGGGGATGCGGTGTCTGCCGGCACGTCATACAACTCGCAGGTTCTCACATTCAACCGGTGCTCACAAGAAGGAGAAGAACGATGCCTCTCTCGCGTTTCCATTCGGGTCGGATCGATTGCCGCTCGGCGGCACGTGCCATTCTGGCCGCGCCGCTTCTAGCCGCCGCGCTCGGCGGCCACCTTGGCACGGCAACCGCGTCTCCCGCCGTCGCCCCAACGCTGCTCTTGTCGACCTATACCGGCGGCGCGGCCACCGGGGAGGGGACCGGTGTCGCCGCCGACCGAGCCGGGAATATCTACGTCGGGGGGGTGGTCGGCACGAGTCCTACAGATCGCGCATTCGTCACCAAGTATGATCCAACCGGTACGCGCGTCCTCTATACCACGTACATCAGCTCGCCATGCGGCGTCGCGGGCAACGCGCTCACCGTTGATCCCGCCGGCAACGCCTATATCACGGGCCAGTATGGCGTGCGCAATCAGTTCGGCATCTGTCAACTCACCACCGATGTGCTGGCGGCAAAGCTCGATCCATCCGGCCACATCGTCTACCGGAAGGGGTTTGGGCCGACGTCCCAGGATCAGGTGCTGATTTCGGTCGACAACCAGGGCGAAGCCATAGCTGTGGATGCCGGGGGCAACGCCTACATCACCGGACGAGTCGACGGCGATTCTCTGGATCCCACGATCCCAATCTCGTCGAACGCATTTCAGCATACCGGCCACACCCACGATGGCTTCGTCCTGAAGGTCGATCCCTCGGGAAAACTGGTCTACAGTACATTTCTTGGCGGCGGCAATATCGATGAAGGAAAAGGCATCGCCGTGGACGGTCGCGGTGACGCCTATGTCACCGGCACCACCCTGTCGACCAACTTCCCAACCACCCCAAACGCCTATCAGCCACATATGGGCAAGCGGTTCCACATCACCAGCCTCTGGGGTAATGCCTTCATCGCCGAACTGGACCCCACGGGCTCCAGGCTGCTCTACGGCAGCTTCCTCGGCGGTGGCGAGGTGGAGATCGGCTATGCTATCGCCACGGACGGCGCGAACAACGTCTACGTCGCCGGCGCCACTGGATCGCCGAATTTCCCCACCACGGCGAGCGCCTACGATCGCACCTGCGGCACCGACGGCAACTGCAACGTACGCTACACTTGCCTGACGACCGGCTGCGGCGACATCTACGCGGACGACGTCTTCGTGAGCAAACTTGATCTCAGTCGCGCCGGATCGGCCGCGCTGCGCTACTCGACCTTCCTGGGCGGCAATTATAATGACGAAGCGATGGGAATTGCCGTGGACGGCGCCGGTCGCGTCTATGTCGCGGGCAGGGACGATTCGTCGAGCGGATTCCCCACGCGGAACGCGGTGCAATCTGTCCAGGGTGGCGGTGCTGATGCCTTCGTGGCCACGTTTGATCCGGCGCGGGCAGGCGACGCCTCGCTTATTTTCTCCACCTACCTGGGCGGCAGTAAAGACGATGAGGTGCAGGCCATGAGTCTGGGGAAGGGTTGCATCTACGTGACGGGCGATACTTTCTCCGCGGATTTCCCGGTGCATGGCGCCCTCCAGAAGTCCTGGACCGGTAAGTACGGCGCCTTCTTCACGAAGCTGGCTCGCTGATCCATTCATCCACTGAAGATGGCCCAGGGTGCCCCCGGCCACCATGTGGCGAAGCGATATTCGGTTAAGCTGATGAACCGGCGACCGCGGTCGTTTTGTCCCTACCCGGCGACCGCGGTCGCGTGTCTCCTCCAGCGCGTCCCGTCCACTCCTCCAGTTTCAGGTCGGCCGCGACCATGTCATCCAGGTCGCCGGCCTGTCCTTCCCTCCAGGCGGCGGAAAAGGCGGCGTCTCCCAGGCAGGCGCGGAGCGCCGCCACCGCCCGATCGTGGGTTGGGAGCTCTCGTGGCGGAATCGGCGTATGAATGCTCGTTCGCACGCCCTCGGCTGCTCCCAACAGCCGTGCCGCCGCCGCCGGCCGCTCCGTGGCGGCGCGCAGTTGTCCCAGCCGTTCCAGATTAGCCGCAATACCATAGAGTTGGCCGCCTTGGCGGCGCGAGGCCAGGGATTGCCGAAAGATGGTTTCCGCGCACTCATAATCACCCTGGTTCAGGGCGATCACTCCTAAATAGTGGCGCGCTCTACCCAGTTCATCAGCATCACACAGGGCTTCGGCCAGGCGCAGGCACTCCTCGAACAGCTCGGTTGCCTCGGCATTATACCCCTGCTCCATGGTGCTGATCGCCAGCCAGTTCAGTACCCGCAGCACGATCGGCTGGTTCCCCATGGCTCGGCATCGATCCAAGCACTCTCGATAGAGCGGATCCGCACGGCCGTAGTCCCCTTGTTCGTGCAGCGAAATACCCAGATTCATCAGCACCTGGGCCAGGCTCGCCGTGCTTCCCAATGGGCGCAAGAGGGCGAGGCACTCTCCGTAAAGCACCGAGGCGCGTTCGAACTGCCCCTGGACGCTGGCCACCATGGCCCTATTGTTGAGCGCGCTCGCCCGTCCCTCGGGATCATTCACTTCCTTGAACAGGGCAAGGCTTTCCTCGTAAAGCCGGCCCGCCAGGTCATAATCGGTCATGACCCAGGCAACGTTGCCGCGGGTATTGAGCGCCTGGGCAAGTCCTTGCCGATCCCCCAGCCGGCGCCGTAGATCCAGGCACTCTTCGGCAAGCATGAGCGCCCGCCCATGGTCCCCCTGCAAATGGGCCAGATTGGCCCCTCTATCGAGGAGGGCGGCCCGTGTATCGGCTGGAATCACCGTTCCGGAGTGCAAAATGAGTTCAATTCTGCTCCGTCCCTCGCTCAAGTAGCCGCGGATGCGCCAGAATTGGCTGCAGGCGAGCGTCAAGGTCGCCGCCCGGGGCGGGTCGTGCTCCACGCTCCAAGCCAGAGCAGCGCGCACGTTGTCGTGTTCGCGTTGCAGTTGGTCAAGCCAGTGCGCTTGTTCCGCTCCACGCATGCCCTGGGCCGCCTGTTCGGCCAGAACGCCACACCACTCGGCATGGGCCCGTCGTGTCGCATGCTCGTCGGCATCGGCGCTTAGGTGCTCCAGCGCGTATTGGCGCACCGTTTCCAGTAAGCGATAGCGCGGAATCCGACCGGGATCCTCGACCATCACGAGCGACTTCTGAACCAGCTCTCCCAAGTCGTCCAGAACGCCGTCCGCAACCTCCTCGTCGCCGCATACGGCCTGGGCCGCGTCCAGAGTGAAACCGCCCGCGAAAACAGCCACTCGTCGCAGCAGTTGCCGTTCCCCTTCGCCCAGCAGATCATAGCTCCAGTCCAGGGTGGCGCGCAGGGTTCGCTGCCGATTGGGCGCCGATCGGGGACCGCCGGTAAGCAGGCGTAGACTATCTCCCAGCCTGGCCGCGATCCCCTCCAGGCTCAGCACTCCGACCCGTGCAGCCGCCAGTTCAAGAGCAAGAGGCAGCCCATCCAACTGCCGGCAAATGGCGGCCACGGCGCCCGCGTTTTCCGCCATCAAGGCCAGCGAGGGCTGCCGCAAGCGGGCGCGAGCCAGGAACAGGCGCACCGCTTCCGCCTCGGCCATCTGCTCAAGGGGGCCGTCCGTTTCCGGCTGCGACAGCGTCGGCACCGACCAGGGTTGCTCTCCCTGAACCCCCAGTGTTTCACGGCTGGTAGCCAGAATGCGGACCGCTGGGCAGGCGGTGAGCAGGGCGTAGGCCAGGGCGGCGCATGCCGGCAGCACATGCTCGCAGTTATCAAGGATCAGGAGGAGCCGCCGCCGGCTTAGGCTCTCCATCAGGGTAGCGGTGGGAGCGCGCGCCGCCTGCTCGGGTAGTCGCAGGGCAACGCGGGCGGCATGGGCCACCGCCGGATCATCGCGGGCGTGGTTGGCGGGGAGCGCCGATAAATCGACCAGCCAGACGCCGTCGGGGTGAAGCTCCAGCAGATCCTCGGCCAGGGCCAGCGCCAGGCGTGTCTTACCAATCCCGCCCGGCCCTACCAGAGTCAACAACCTACATGCCTGCCCTTCCGGTGCTTGCGGCGAACCAGGCCCGAACAGCGCGCGCAGCGCCGCCAACTCACGCCCTCGGCCGACGAAGCTGGTGAGGCCCGCCGGCAGGTTATGTGGCGCTACGGCTTGGGGCACGGGCGGCGGGGCAGCCTGGCGTTCACGCAACGTGTGCGCTAAGCGTTCCACTCCCCGGCTGGGGATCAGATCAAGCTCATCGCGCAAAGCGTCCGCGAGCTGTCGATAGACACGCAAGGCCGCGCCGGGGCGGCCGCTTACCGCGTGCAACTGCATCAAGGCCAGCGCCGCCTCCTCATGGCAGCGATCATCCGCCAACACCAGATGCAGGGCACCGCCGGCTTCTTCTAGTTCCCCGGCTTTACGGCAGAGATTGGCATGGTGGAGTAGGAGGTCAATCCGTGCCTGCCGCAACGTATCGCGCAAGGCCACGGCCCACTCGCCATACGGGTCATCCGGAAGGTAATCGCCGGTGTAGAGGGTCAGGGCAGCCCGACAGGCCGCTCTGTCGCTCCCGGCCCGCGCCGATCGCGCCGCGAGCAGGAAAGCATCGGCATCGATCCAGCGCTCGGAAGCCAGGTCCGGCGCCAACTCCAGCCATTCGCCGGCCAGGCGCAGCAGGGGAGACTCGCTCTCGGGCGGATCGGCCAGCGCTTTACGTAGCCGATGGATTAATACCCGCAGGTTAGCCGTGTCGTTGGCCGCCGACGCTTCCGGCCAGAGCAGTTCCATGGCTTGCTCACGGGCCAACCGATGTCCCGGACTGGCCAGCAGCCACTTAAAGAGCACACCGATCCGCCGCTGTTCCCAGGCGCGCACGGGGATCTCCCGCCCCCATCGCCATACGGCGAACCCACCCAGAGTTTGTATCCACAGCGGCGCCTGCTCGGCCGGCGTAATAAGAGTGGGGTTGTCGGGAAGGAGCGTGGAGCTCTTGGTAGGGGCCGCCTTACCGAGGTAGCGGGTGTGGCTCCTGCCGTCGGCGCGCCATTGCGCGTACCAATACGGACCATGGCCGGGGCCGCCCGCCGCGCAACGGCCGCATCCCGCCTTGCCGCACCGCCGATACTGTTGCCGATAGCTGATACAGGCGCCGCTTGGCGGCTCGTCTTGCATTGCTGGATTCCTCGCCTTGAATATATCCTTGGGCGGCGCATCCTGTGCGACCTATAATATCACGATTCAACACTTCTCCTTGAGTGCCGGAAATGATCCTATTTGCATGATACTCTGGAGATCAACCCGCTGCTCGGCGCAGCTTCGCCGAGCCGGCGCCGTACGGAAGGAGAAGGAATGATGGCGCTACCAGCCGCCCACAAGGCCCAACCGGAACGGGTACTCGCCGATCTACGCGAATTGGCCGCGCTTACTGGGGGGCCGGACGGCGCCCGCCGCGTGTGCTGGACCGCGGAATGGGAGAAGGCACGGGAGTGGGAGCTGAGCAAGCTGTCGCGGATTCCTTCCTGCACTACGGCCATCGATGAAGCAGGGAATCTCTGGGCCACCATACCGGGCGCCCGGCCCGACATAGTGGTGGTTGGATCGCATATCGATTCCGTTCCTTACGGTGGCTGGTTGGACGGTTGTCTGGGCGTCATCACCGCCATGGAGGTGCTGCGGCGATACGCGGACAGCACGCCGCCCCTGACCTTGCGCCTGGTTGACTGGGCGGACGAGGAGGGAGCACGCTTCGGCCGTAGTCTGCTGGGCTCGACCGCGGCGGCGGGACGCCTGGCGCCGGACGAAGTACGCGGCCTAAAGGACCGCGACGGTATTGCGCTCCCCGATGCCCTGGCCGCGTGTGGCGTGAATCTGGATCGTATGGGCGCGGCGAACAGTCAGCTGCAAGAGGTCAGCGCCTATTTGGAACTGCATATCGAGCAAGGGCCGGTCCTGGAGCAGCTGGGACTGCCCCTCGGCGCGGTCCAGGGTAC
>JAICHN010000194.1 GCA_025924845.1 Chloroflexota bacterium
ATCCACGATGATGTCGCCGACTTTCAGCACATCCTTGTTCTTGCTGAACGGCTCGATTTGCTGGATCGCCACGCCACCGTAGCACAATTTATAGCCCAGATGACACAGTGCTACCAACTCGGCTGTCTGCTCGCTGCTAAGCATCAACTGCACGTTTTGTTGCTGGTACGCGGACGCATCGAAGGACGGCGGCTTCGGTTCCAGAGAGGCGTCGGGATTGAAGTGGGCGAAAAGCTGTTCCAGGAGATTGGACTGCGGCTCTTCGACGAAGGTGAAGAGAAACTGCCCGCGCCCTGGCCCCGCCGGATGGCCCGCCACGTACAGGTGGGGATTCACTGATGTGGCCGTGGCGGGCACATAGATCAGATAGTTGCTTGGTATCTTCCAGAGCGCCACCATCGACAACAGCACCAATATGGCGACGATGCTGAGGATATTGATCGCTTTTTCAAGGCGCGGGGGGACGTGGAATCTGACCCGGCGGCCGGTCTTCACCGTGGTATCCATAGAAAGCGCGGCGCCGGGGCGGCCCGCTATTTGTGCTCCCTCTGCTCTTTCTCGCGTTGGTGCGCCTGCGCTACCTGTTGGGCCACATGCGCCGGTGCCTCCTCGTATCCCAACATATGCATGGTATAGCTTGCGCGGCCTTGCGTCAGCGACCGCAGGGTAGTAGCGTAGCGAAACATCTCGGCCATCGGCACGTGGGCCGTGATCTGGGTCATGCCGTCACTGACCGGATCCATACCGAGAATGCGCGCCCGGTGCGAGTTCAGGTCACCTACCACATCACCCATGAATTCGGTCGGCACTTCCACCTGCACGTCCATGATCGGCTCAAGAAGGACGGGGTGCGCCTTTTCGCACGCCGCGTGAAAGCCGATTACCGCGGCGGTCTTGAAAGCCATTTCGGAGGAATCCACCGCGTGGAAGGAACCATCGTACAGGGTGACGCGGATATCCACCACCGGGCTGCCGGTGAGGATCCCCGCGTGCAAGGCTTCCTGCACCCCCTTATCTACAGCCGGGATAAACTGGCGAGGCACCGATCCGCCGACCACCTTGTCCGCGAACTGATAGCCGCTGCCTCGAGGCAACGGTTCAACCTCAAGCCACACATCACCGAACTGGCCGTGGCCTCCGGTTTGCCGTTTGTGCCTGCCCTGCGCCTTGGCCGAACTGGAAATCGTTTCCCGATAGGGAATCTTCGGTTCGCCCAGCGTCACATCGGCCCCGAACTTGCGGTGCAGGCGGTCCACGGCGACCTGAAGATGGCTCTCGCCCATGCCGGCGAGAATACTCTGCGAGGTTTCCGGATCGCGGTGCCAATGGAGCGTGGGATCCTCCTGAATCAGCCTCGCCATGGCCCCGCCCAACTTGTCCAGGTCGGCGCGCGTCTTGGGCTCGATCGCCGCCGAATAGGAAGGCTCGGGAAAATCGATGGGCGCCAGACGGATCTGCTTGTCCTTCAAGGTGAGAGTGTCGCCGGTATTGGTATCCTGCAACTTCAGGGCCGCGCCGATGTCACCCGCGTGGAGTTCGGGAATAACCTCATGGTTCTTGCCGCGGACCACGAGTAGGTGCGTGATCCGCTCCTCATGTCCTCGGTTGACGTTGTAGAGATGGACGTCCGACTTGAGGTCGCCGCCATAGAGGCGAAACAGACTGAGCTTGCCGAAAGGGTCGGCCACCGTCTTGAAGACCACGGCGGCCGTGGTGCCGTTCAGGGCGGCGCCGTCCTCCGTGGGCGGTTGCTTTCCTTCGCGCGGCGACGGAAGATTCTCCGTGAGGAAGTCGAGCAGGGGTTCAATGCCGATATTCAGCAAAGCCGACCCGCAGAGCACCGGAACCAGTGTTCCGGCTCTAGTCGCCGTGCGAAGTGCTGAGCGCAACTCCTGGTCGGCAAGCGGCTCACCTTCCAGATATTTATCGATCAGCGAATCGTCGGTTTCGGCGACGGCCTCGCAGAGCCGATCCCGATAAGTCGCGATGTCTTCCTCCATATCGGCCGGCGGATCGCACTCGGTCGTCTTGCCGTTCTCGGTGACATACGCTCTACCGCTGATCAGGTCCACAATGCCGCGAAAACCGGCCTCCTGGCCAATCGGCAACTGCAGGATCACGGCATGCAGTTTCAGGCGATTGCGTAACTGATCGACAACATTATAGAAGTTGGCATGCTCGCGATCCAGTTTGTTCACCAGGACTACTACGGGAAGCTCGTGTTCGCGGGCGCGCTTCCAGTCCTGCTCAGTGCCGACCTCAACCCCCGAGGCGCCGCACACGACGAGCAGGGCACTATCGGCCACATAGAGCGCCTCGCACACTTCACCCACGAAATCGGCGTAACCAGGAGTATCGATCACATTGAGTTTGGTATCGCGCCACTCGCAGGGCAGCAATCCCAGGTTGAGCGAAATCTTCCGCTTCACTTCATCTGGATCGAAGTCGCCCGTGGTGGTCCCATCGTCCACCTTGCCGATACGACCAAGGGCACCGCTATCGTACAACATGGCTTCAGCCAGACTCGTTTTGCCCGCACCCGAATGCGACAGCAGCGCGACATTGCGAATCTGCGTAGACGAATAGACTTTCACCGTACCCCTCCACCGAGAACTCTCCGCGACACCGTAAAGACGCGGGGTCCGGGCGCATGAAGGCATCAGTCACGAGCAGAAGCCGGCGACGCGGCCGAGCGACTTCTCGTCTCCCTCTTGCCCCGGCGAAACTTCCTCTCCGCGACTTGGCGTCGGTAAACGGCAAACGACGGCCGAACTCTCGACCGCACTCAGGCGGGACTGCCATGAATTGGTTTATTATACACAGGGTAAGGTCAACCGCGCCGAGGTTGTGACCGCCGAAATCCGCCACGCGGTCCGCGGCGCAGCGGTCCCCCGCTCTAGGCACTGGAAAATGATCATCCATTCAAAACAAGCGACCTATGCGCCAAGTAACTTCGCCGAGCGTTCAGCACGGGCGGGCAGGGCTATGCCATGAGCAACAACGCGCACTGCCTGGATGTCACCTGTTATGGCCAGATCACGGTCGATCATATCTTCCACACCGCGCCGACCGCGCGGCCCCGCCTGGGCCGCGAAACCTTCGCCGATTCGTATACGACCGCCCTTGGCGGCGGAGCGGCTATCGTGGCCGTCACCCTGGCCCGCCTGGGGAACAGGACCGCATTGGTCAGCAGGGTCGGGGCGGACAATGCCGGCATCGGCCTGCTCAATCAGGTGCGCGCGGAGGGAGTGGATGTCTCCCATGTGGAGATTTTGCGTGACCAATCCACCGATATCAGTGTCGCCTTCACCAGTGCGCGCGACCGTGGCTTCCTCTCCCATACCGAAGCCAGTCGGGTGCTGGACACGCTCGAAATGGAGTCAAACTGCCTGGCCCGCAACCGGCATTTGCACCTGTGTCTGAGTGCCACGGATAATCCAAGCCATTGGATCGGCCTCGTCCACCAGGCGCACGCGGTAGGTACCACCGTATCGATCGACCTCGGCTGGCAGACCACCTGGGATCGCGAACTTGGCGCACGCCTTGCCGAGGCGGATCTTATCTTCCCAAACGAGCTTGAAGCGCGGCGCATCACGCATACCCGGTCTCTCGACCGCGCCCTGGCGCTGCTGGGAGCGCGGGGCGCCACCGTGGTGATTAAGCGTGGTTCGCTTGGCGTCGTCGCCCAGAGGAACGGCGAGCGTGCAGAAATGCAGCCGCGGCCGGTGCGTGAAGTGGTGGATACGACGGGAGCAGGCGATATGTTCGCCGCCGGTTTTCTGTGGGCCCACCTCCAGGGGTATGGCCTACGCCCCTGCCTCGCAGCGGGCAGTCTGTGCGGCGCCCGATGCGTTGAGCAGACCGGTGGCCTTGCCCGCCCTCCTACCATTCCTGAACTACACGAACTGCTCGATTCGCTCGGCCTGGCGGCGGATCGAGCATAGATCGTCCAAAAGAGAGGAAGGGGACGCCGATGCGTCCCCTTCCTCTCTGTTCTACCTTGCCCTCAGTGGCCTGGCGTAACGCTGAGGCTGCCCGTGGTAGGCAGCACCTCAATCCACGTCTGGCCGGGATTGAACTTGAAGGGCTTCCCATGGCTGTCCAGGAGCTTCAGCGGATTACCCCCCACTTTCTTCTTCCAGGTGCCGATCGATTCCTTGCCATCCCGGAAGTAATACGCCTTGTTCGTGCCGGTGTCCTGCACGTACACCGCGCCGGGATTGCTTACTCCCCCCTTCGGGTCGGGGGCGATGGTCGCGCTCAATACGACGACGTTATTCGGGGCAAGCTGATGATTGGTCACTGCGTCCATATGGGGGACCCCACCCATGAAACGCAAGTAGCGGTTCGTCGCGTGATCGTACTGATACTCCACCGCGTAGTCGGGCGACGAAAAGTTTATGTCAATCTTTTCGCCGCTGGGGCGATGGGAGGGGGGGCTGGGGTTTCGGTGGGGCAGCGCATCGGGGAAGTCTCCCGAGATTTGCTTGTGCTGGGACTTTAGATACTGGAGCACCTTAAGCGGATAGGTATACAGATTGTGCGGAATGACCTTGAGATCGGATCGCACGAAGAAGGGTACATGAGCGACATAGTTGGCATCCTCGAAGGCGACTTCATTGAGGTCCTGAATGTTGTGGAGGGTGAAAAGCTCGGCCAGCGCGTCGTCGTTGCCTCCGGCGTGGACCAGAATGGCGTGCATGCCGTTCGCCCAGGCATCGAAGTAGACGCGAGCGCTCCGTACCGGCCCTACCTCTGGAGCAATATTCTCAAGGTACACCGCCATAAACCGGGTAATCCCATCCTCGGCGACCGTCTCGAAGACCAGGCTCGCATAGTTGAACCCGGTCTGTGGCCGCGAATCAGGGGCATAGTTCTCCACAATGACCGCCAGGGGACGGCGATGGGCTACGGCCCAGCTTACCGGCTTCCCGGTGAGCGGCCCCGGCACAACGGCGGGATGCGGCACGAACAGGGCGCTCTTGAATTTCTTGAGTAGTTCGGGCAGCGGCGTCGCGGTGGGGCATGCCGTGGGCCGCGCCGTCACCGTGGGGCGCGGCAGAGGTGAAGCAGTAGCACTGGGAGCGGGATGAGCGGTACTAGTGGGAGGGCTGGGAGTTACGGATTTCGCGGTTGGGCAGGGCGTGGCCACGGCCGCCACCGGTCCCGTGGTCGACCGCACGGTTGGGGTGGCGATCGGTGTGGCGGTTGGGGTGGACGACGAGGTTGATTCATGGCGCGCGAACACCGCGGCCGCCGCGGCCAGCACCACCACTACGGCCGCGATCAGAACAATGGTACGTCGAGACATCAGCAGGTCATTCCTTTCACCCGCTGCATCCTAACATACCTGGGGCCAAAGGGACCTCATCCGTTAGCGCAAATCTTCGACCAAGTCACGATTCTGCCCAACCAGGGTGATGGCACGCTCGATTCCCCGTGAGACCGCCTGAGGCGCCGTGCCGCCCGTAGCCGCCCGCGCCGTCACCGATGCCTGAGGGCTGATGTGCTCATAAATCGTGACGTCAATTAGCGGAGAGGCGCGACGATAGCTTGCCAGATCGAGATCCTGCAACGCGGTGCCGGTGGCAAGGCACAGCCGAACCAGCGCGCCGGTAACGGCATGAGCCTCGCGGAACGGCATCCCTTTGCCGACCAGATAGTCGGCCACATCCGTGGCGCAAAGGAGGTTGCCCGCGGCCGCGGCCATCGCCTCGGGATGAGGACTGAGCGCGTGCACCAGTCCGGCCGTGGCCTCCAGACAGGCCAGGAGAGTGTCCCGGGCATCGAAGAGTGGAGTCTTATCCTCCTGCATATCGCGGTTATAGGCAAGCGGCAAGCCCTTCATGATGGTCAATAGAGCCTGAAGGTCGCCATAGACGCGGCCCGTCTTCCCACGGACCAGTTCCGCCACGTCGGGGTTCTTTTTCTGCGGCATAATCGAACTGCCGGTCGCGAAGCCGTCAGCCAGCTCCCAGAAACCGAACTCGGCCGAGCACCAGAGCACCACCTCCTCGGCGAAACGGGAGAGGTGCATCATGGCGGTGGCGGCGGCGGCGCAGAACTCGATGGCGAAATCGCGATCGGCCACGGCGTCGATGCTGTTCTGGGCGACCGCCGCCATGCCCAGTTCCGCCGCCAGCCATTCGCGATCCACGGGATAGGGCACGCCCGCCAGGGCTCCCGAGCCCAGAGGCAACACATCGGCGCGGCTGAAACAACCCGCCAGGCGCTGCACGTCGCGCTGCAACATTTCCACATAAGCAAGCAGGTGATGGGAGACCAGAATGGGCTGGGCCCGCTGCAAGTGGGTGTAGCCCGGCATGATCAGCCCGAAACAGCGCTTGGCCTGCTCGATAAATGCCTCTTGCAGATCCGCGATCGCCTGTATAGCCTCCAGGCAGCTCGCGCGCGTAAACAGGCGAAGATCGACCGCGACCTGATCGTTCCGGCTGCGCGCCGTGTGCAGCTTGCCGGCCGTCTCGCCCACGTGGCGGCGCAGCGCTACCTCGACCACGGTATGCACGTCCTCGAGCGCCGGGTCCAGGATCAGACTGCCCGCCTCGACCTCGGCCCGCACGGCGCGTAGCCCGTGCTCCAGCGCGGCGGCCTCGCCCGCCGCGATGATGCCCTGCCGACCGAGCATGCGCGCGTGGGCGATGCTGCCCGCGATGTCGTGCAGGATAAGCCGCCCATCAATGGCTACCGAACCGGTGAACCGCTCGACGAGGGGATCGGTGGGCGCACTGAACCGGCCGCCCCATTGCTTGGCGGCCTCAGGGGATGCCGGGGCGGCTGCCTGCTCGCGTTCAATGACCTCGCTCATAATCAGGGTACTCACGTTCCAACTCCATACTGCGTAGTATCACGCCAAAGCCCTTATTCCGGAAGAGAGATCGGGGTAGGAGATCCCGACCTCAACGCCCCTGGCTCTTGACCTTGCGCGATGCCCTGCACGGCAGCGGCGGTACGGATCGGGAGGCCCCAGAGTTTGATGAAGCCCACGGCGGCGTCATGATTGAACTGATCGTCGGCCCCGTACGTGGCCAACTGCGGATTGTAGAGCGAATACGGGGATGTACGGCCGACCACGCGGGCCGTGCCGCCGGTCAGCTTCAGGCGAGTCTTACCGGTCACATATTTTTGCGAACTGGCCACGAAGGCCGCCAGATGATTGCGTAGCGGCGAAAACCAGGCGCCATTGTAAACGAGGTCGGCATACTCGGTCGCGACGAGCGTCTTGAATTTCGCCACGTCGCGGCTTAGTGTCAGATCCTCGATGGCCCGATGGGCGGCGTGGAGGATGACGGCGGCGGGCGCCTCGTACAGTTCGCGCGACTTGATGCCCACCAGGCGGCTCTCCACGCGGTCGATGCGGCCGATACCGTATTTCCCGCCCAACAGATTCAGCGCCTCCACCAGGGCCACCGCTTCGGTGACCTCGCCGTTAAGCGAGACCGGGATGCCGGCCTCGAAGCCGATCTCCACATATTCGGGCGCCCGCGGCGCTTGTTCAGGCGACACCGTCCACAGGAATGCATCGGCGGGCGGCTCAATCCACGGATCCTCCAGGATACCGGCCTCCACGCTGCGCCCCCACAGATTCTCGTCAACGCTGTAGGGACTCTCCTTGGTCGCGGTCACCTTAATTCCGTGTTCCTCGGCGTAGGCCAGTTCCTGATCGCGGTTCATTCGCCACTCGCGGACGGGCGCGATCACCGTGAGGTTGGGATCCAGAGCCGTCGTCGCCACGTCAAAGCGCACCTGGTCGTTGCCCTTGCCGGTGCAACCATGGGCCACGGCCGTGGCGCCCACCTTGTGCGCCACATCCACCAGGAGGCTGGCCATCAACGGCCGCGCCAGTGCCGTGGCGAGCGGATATTCCCCCTCGTACAGGGCACCGGCCTGCAACGCGGGCCATACCACGTCGGTGAGAAAAGTCTGGCGCGCATCCACCACAAAGGCATCGATGGCGCCGGTATCGAGAGCTCGTTGGCGAATCGCCTCAAGATCCTTGACGGCGCCAACATCGACGGTAAGCGTGACTACATCGGTGTTGTAATGTTCTTGCAGCCATTTCACGGCCACCGAGGTATCAAGTCCCCCGGAGTAGGCCAGCACGGTCTTGGTCATTCAGTCATCTCCAGCTTGGCGCGCCGACCGTTTATTAGCAGGCGGCCCGAACGTTACGAGTAGGCCAGTAGGCTCAGCAGCGCTTTTTGCGTATGTAAGCGGTTTTCCGCCTGGTCGAACACTACCGAGGTTGGACCGTCCATCACGGCGTCGGTTACTTCCTCCCCCCGGTGGGCGGGCAAGCAGTGCAAGAAGAGGGCATCCGGGCGGGCGTAGCCCATGAGCGCCTCATTCACCTGAAACCCGGTGAAGGCCGCCAGGCGAGCGGGACGCTCTTGCTCCCAGCCCATGCTGACCCAGGTATCGGTGTAGACCGCGTGGGCGCCGGTCACGGCCTCACGCGGGTCGTCAAACAAGGTAATAGAACCGCCCCGGCACGCCGACGCGGCGCGGGCCAGCACGGTGGGATCGGGTGCGTACATTGCCGGTGTGGCGATCCGCAAATGAAGGCCTAGAGTGGCCGATGCATGGGCGAGCGAGTGAACCATATTATTGCCGTCGCCCACGTATGCTAGGGTGAGCCCGGTCAGCCGGCCGAGCCGTTCCTCGAGGGTAAGCATATCGGCCAGAGCCTGGCAGGGATGCTCGTAATCAGACAGCGCGTTCACTACGGGGACGTTGGCGTGATGCGCCAGTTCCAGCACCCGGGCGTGATCGGCGGTTCGGATCACAATCACATCCACCCACCGTTCCAGGTTTCGGGCCACATCGGCCACGGTCTCGCGCACGCCAAGATTTACCTCATCCTTACCCAGGTAGACGACATTGCCGCCCAATTGCCGCACTCCTACCTCGAAGGTAGTGCGGGTGCGAAGGGAGGGTTTTTCAAACAGCAACGCGGCGTGCCGCCCGTGAAGCGGCGAATCGGTGAGCGCATCGCCTGGGCCCCGTCTTTTCAGATAGGCGGCAAGCTGCAATACTTCACGCAAGGCAGGGGGCGAAATCCCATCCAGACCGAGGAAATCGGTGAAGACTGTTGAGGGTCCCAATGCTTGTGCCTGCATCACTCGTCCCCTTGTTCTTGATCCGCCAAACCGTCACGCTCATAGATCATTCCCTCACCGGGATAGCGGCGCCAGCCCAGGTGCTCGTAAAACGATCGCGCGGTGCTGGTGAGCAGGCTAAACTTCCGGACGCGAGCAAGGCGAGGG
>JAICHN010000195.1 GCA_025924845.1 Chloroflexota bacterium
ACCCGGCGTTACGGCACGCTCGGTGGACGCGGCGGCGCGGGACGTGATCGCCGCCGCCGGCTATGGCGACAACTTCGTTCACCGAACGGGACACGGGCTTGGCCTCTCCGTACACGAGCCGCCTTACATCACCAGTACGGAGGATCTGGTGCTGGACGAAGGGATGGTGTTCAGTATCGAACCCGGCATCTATCTGCCTGGTCGCTTTGGCTGCCGCCTTGAGGAAATTGTCTACCTGGACGCGACGGGAGCACGGGTGTTCAGCGGCCTCTCCCGCGCCGTCCACGGCGCGTAGCACTCTTCACGCTGCTCAACTGCCTTGCAGGCGCAAGGCAGTTGAGCAGTGGCGCCGATTCCGCATAAACTGCTCACTTCTACGGGTGTATCAGGCGCCAACATGTACATCGAAAACGGCACTGGCCTGACCTGCTTGTACCGCTACGTGGTAATGCCCCGCCGGGAGCGCCAGGTTATCGCCGAAGTGCCGGTCGGCCGATCCCACCGCGACGCGTTGCATAGCTACGGCAGGCACTCGCTGTAGTATTCTGCCCTGAGGAGTGGTGATGACGAGGGTCACCGCGATCGTGGCGATCGGTGTGCCGTTCGCGGCCGAGTAGACGTGGAGTTCAAGATAGTGGTTGGGTATTGCCGTGCCGGCCGAGGGCGCCGTTCCGTTCAGGAGCACCTCGCCGGTACTCGGGTGATGCGCCCGAACCTGGGCCTGGCTATAGAGGTGCTGTGGGGGACCGATCGCCAGCGCCAACCTATAGGAGCCCGCAAGGGTAGTCTCGCGCACGGTCGGGTCGGCGGGCTTCGCGGCTGGGGTGATCGCGGCAGTGGCGCGAACAGACGGAGTCACGACTGCGCCCAGATGAGCGGTCTGGGTCGCGGTAGGGCTAGGTGACGGCGTGGCGCTCCGACCCGCCGGGGCGCTTTGCGGCGCGCCGGCAGCGCTGCGTGGGGTCGTGCTTGCGGCCACGACGGCGATGGGGGCGGGGATCCCAAGGCCGTCCTCACTCAGCGACCAGAGCGTGTTTGAGGCAGCCAGCAAGCCGTCCGAAGCAAGATGGTAGCCGCCGAACGTATAGAGCCGGTTGGTCAGCTGATCGAACACCAGCATATAAGGGATGATCGGAGATGCCCCCAGACTGCCAAGCTCGGCGGAGGCATCTTGCCAGCCGGTAATGGGATCGAAGCGCCAGAAATCACTCAAGCCATAGGAGCCGGCCTCCGGGCCGCTGGAAAACTGGAAGGGCAGAGCGTACCTTGCGGTTACATCTCCGCTGAAAAAGGGGAGTGTTCCCGGCTCCGAAAGGTAGCCTCCGAGCACGTCGAAGTCGCCCCCCGCATCGACCGTTTGCCCATAATAATGGCGCGGAACGGGCATCCGAGGGTCATATTCATTGGCAATACCCGACAGCAGGGTCCACGTCTGGTCGGCGTCATCATAGCGCCAGAGATCATTGGCATAACCGTTTATACCAGCGCCAAACGGTGTGACCAGGAAGGTACCGCCGAAGAGGTAGAACTCTCCCTGGTTGTCGGCGCTGATATTGTAGAGCTCGCGCGGCGCGATCGAGCCGATCGGTGTGCCGGCGGAATCCACGTAGTGCTGGGTTACGCTGGTCCAGCCCCCACTTGGCACCCTGTAGGTCCAGAGGTCATTGAGCATGAATTCGCCTTCGCCCTCGCCGCCGAACACCACCAGATTGTCGGCCCGACGGTCAAAGGCGAATCCAAAGTCCTCCCGTCCCGGCGGCCAATCCAGGCCCGATTGCGCGTCACGCGGCGTTCGATCGGTCCAGGCGCCGAGCGCCGGTTGATACTCGTACAGGCCAAAGCTATGACCGTCCTCGGTCAGGTGCGCCCCCCCCGGATCGGCAATCCCGCCGAACTCCCATACATTCCCCTGCCCATCAACGGCCAGATGAGGCTCGACCAGAGCGGGCACCGTATCGTTGACCAGCGCTTGCCAACGACCCGAAGACGTATCGTATGCCCAGAAATCGCTGAGCGGCGTGTCAAGCCCCGCATTTCCGCCGTAGAGATAGATGTGGCCGCTTGCATCGGCGGCCATTCCGTACTGAGCGCGTGGGCCGGGACCGGCGGCGGTAGGTACAACTTGCCAACCCTGCGCGTCCGCCTTGATCGTCGGTGCGGGCCAGGCCAGGAGAGCCGTAACCGCCATGGCGCACAGGAAGCGTCGCCCGCCACTGGAACCGATCCATCCCCATCGTTGCCGCCCTAACCCATACACTACGTTGCTCCTTCACGCGAATTATCTGGAGCAATACTACGGGCAGTAGATGCGCAAGACCTGACAAATTGATGACAACTCGGTGATAAAGGCCTGGAGACGCGCACTCTTAAGAACAAGCACGACCACAGGAACGGTAAGCGCAATCATCGGGCGCGTGGGCCGCGTGCCGGGACCCTCCGGCGCGGTACACTCCATGACTGAATGGCGACGTACTCCCGGCACGGTGCCGCGGAGCATAATCTCAGACAGTGAACGACGGAATAATCGAGCAAGGGATCGAGCTGTGGGGTTAACCATGCGCTGGTTCGCGAAACCAACTACTCGCCGTAAGGCGCGACGACGAACTCGTTTGGCGGCGGCGTGCGCCGCGCTCATCGTGCTCCTAGCCTGTGCCTTTGGCGCCTGGGAAGGCAGCTTCGAGCCGCTGAATCTAGCCTGGCAAAGTCAGCTCTTCCAGTACCGGCACCTGGCGGGAATGGATCCCCCGCGGGCGCCCATCGTGATCGTCGCCTGGGATCAGAATACCTACAGTGATCCTGCGCTGAACGGCACGTGGGATCGCGCGACCACGGCCCGCCTGGTGGATATCCTTCACCGAGCAGGCGCCCGCTTGATCATGTTGGACCGCCTGTATGAGAGCGACTCCGCCGGCACCGACGCGCTCGCCGCCGCAATGCGCCGAGCAGGCAACGTGGTGATCGCGCAGGAGTTGATCGTCGGCAAAAGCTCCTATGCCGATTCCACCAGTTTGTGGCCGCTCAACGCCCAGATTGCCGCCGCGGCGCGCACCGCGGGGCTAGTAAACCTCCCGCCCCCGGAGGCGGCCGATCCCAATGCGCGTAATCGTGCCTACAACAACGATGTGCAGTGGTCTAAGGGCCAGTTCGAGCCATCCTTCGCACTGGCGGGGGCCCGCCTGCTCGGCGGCAAGCCCGCCGGTACCGACCCGACCTTCCTGATCAACTTCGCGGGACCGATCGGCTCGTTTCCCTATTACTCCATGAAGGATGTGCTGAACGGCGATCCTGACTTCTTGAGCAGTCTTTCGGGAAAGATCGTCATGGTGGGCGATGAGCTTTCCACCGATAAGGACTATTTCGACACGCCGATCCTAAGCGTTGGCGACGCGGGCGCCAACACCGTGCAGGACAAGATGTACGGCATCGAATACAACGCCCACGCCTTGAATACCATTCTGGAGCAGAATCCCCTTCGGCGCCCTACCACCCCGGTGCAAATCGCCCTCACCTTTCCGTTGGCCGCCGGCGCGGCGGCCTGGTCAATTCGCGGTCGGCTCTATTCGTCGCTGCTGGTGGCTGCCCTATTGATCGGTATCCTCCTTGCCGCCGCCTGGTTCGCCTTCGTCTGGCTCTGCACCTGGATCGACCCGGCGGCGCCGCTGTTGGCCACCGTGCTGGCCCCGCTGGCCGTGCTCGGCGTGCGCTACACCACCGAGGAGCGAGCCAATCGAGAGGTGCGATCGCTGTTCGGGCGCTACGTGGCGCCGAGCGTGGTGGCCCGCATCGTGGATGACCCCGACGCCTTTGGCCTGGAAGGGGAGTTGCGTGAGATTACCGTGCTCTTTTCGGACATTCGCGGCTTCACCACGCTGTCCGAGGGGCTGGACCCCACGCGCATTGTCAGGATGCTCTCGCGATACTTTACGGCCATGGTGGAAGAGATTCAAGCGCAAGGCGGCACCGTGGACAAGTATGTAGGCGACGCCATTATGGCCCTCTTTGGCGCGCCCGAGGATCAGCCTGATGCCCCGGCGCGGGCGGTGCGCGCCGCCCTGGGCATGCAACGGCGATTGGCGGCGCTGAACGCGGAACTTGCCGCTGAGGTAGGCAAGCCGATCGCGACCGGGATCGGCTTGCATCATGGTCCCGCGGCAGTCGGGGTGATTGGCGCCCCGGCCAAACGTGAGTATTCGGCCATCGGCGATACGGTTAATACCGCCTCCCGCCTGGAGGGGCTGACCAAGGACGTGGGCTATGCCATCGTGGCGGGCGAGACCGTGGTGCAAGCGCTCCCCCCGGAACTGATCGCCGCGGTCGCGCCGACGGATCTTGGGGAGTTAAAGGTCAAGGGAAAGACGGGGGCGGTCCGAGTCTTCGGGCTGGGACCGCCCATCGGTACACTGGATCATGAGTGAGGCGATCCTAGCCTTCTTTCGCCTGGCCTTGCTCCGGAGCAGTCCCGTTTCCGTCGGGACGCGCGGCCTCCGCGCGCTCCCGTGCCTCGCGCTGTCGGCGGCGTCGGATCCGGATCAGCGCGGCGGCGCCTGCGCCTATTGCCACAACCTCAGTCAGTCCGATTGGTAACTTCTCACTCATGTTGGCGATCCTTTCCGGCTTCTGGTTCTGGATGAATCGCGGTCTTCCCGCGCCAATAGTGTAGGCCAACCAGATATTCTTGTCAGGATCGCCGCGCTTCCGACTGCACCGTACGGCCGCCGTAATCCCACGCTCTATGCCTGATAGGGTACCCAGGGTAGCCTGCTGTGCGCACTATGCGGCCCGGGGCGGGGTGGAGGATTCGGGACGGCAGCCGGCCGCGTGGGACGCCGTAAGCCGGCCAACCCGAGCGCAAGCAGGCCCAGCCCCAGCAAGTAGCCGCCCACGACGTCTGATGGCCAGTGCCAGGCATAAAGAACGACCGCGAGACCCAACGTTGAGAGCGGGATGAGCAGGAGGCCGGCCAGCAGGACGCCGAGCCCGGAACCGCCCAAGCGTAAGCAGGCCCAGGCCAGCAAGCCGATCACGAAAGCGCCGCGGGCCGCGGTACCGCTGGGGTAGCTCGATGCCAGGCCGAGCGTGGCGCCGCCCGCGCTGCTGACCAAGGTGCCGACGCCGGTCGGCGCGGCCCGATGCAGCCAATCGAGCAGCGCCGCGGCGCCCGGCCCATGCACGAGGTCGCGCATCTGCACGCTGCTCGGTTCGGTGAAGAGCGCCGGGGGCTGGGTAAACAGGGCCTTGCAACCCAACTCTATCGGCCAGGAAAGCAGCACGGTAAGGAGAGCCCAGGTACCCCGATAGCCGCGCAACCACAGTACGATCATCACCAGGACGGTGGTGGCCACGACGAACCACGCATCGGCCAGGTGGACCAGGGGATGCACCAACTTAAGGAGCCGGGTATGGTCACGAACCGGAATAAGGTGCGCTACAATCCGCAAATCGGTATGGGTGGTAGCTCCCCCGACCCAGAGAGCGGTGAAGACTACAAACGCGGCAGCCAGAACCGCGGCGCATATTGCCGCGGCGAGTGAGCCCCGGTAGATCACGGCCTCCCGCCGGCGTCCCGGGGACGCCGGATCGGGCGGCACATGGATCGCGGGTTGGGCCATTGCTACTCCCCAGGGATCGCAGGCACTTCGGACGCAACGGCTAACCTTTACGCACCGTATTGCGCAGCAGGCCGATACCTTCGATTTCGGCTTCCATCACATCGCCGTCCTTCAGCCATTGTTGCGGCGTCCGGCCCATCCCCACTCCGGCCGGCGTACCGGTGGCGAACACATCACCCGGGTCAAGGGTCATGCCGTGCGAGAGCACGGAAATGACCGCTGGGATGCGAAAAATCTGATCTCCGGTAGACGAATCCTGCATGGTCTCGCCGTTCACGCGCAGGCGAATGGCCAGGGCGTGCGGATCAGCTATCTCGTCGGCCGTAACGATCCAGGGACCCATCGGCCCACACCCATCCAGGCTCTTGGCGCGGAAGAACTGCTGATGACGGTTCTGCAGATCACGAGCGGATACATCATTGATGATCGTGTAGCCAAATACATATCTCATCGCCTCGGCTTCGCTCACGTCATGGGCGGCGCGGCCGATCACGAAGCCAAGTTCGACTTCCCAATCCAGTTGTTCGGTCACCGACTCGTGCAAGGGCACAGTCGCTTCCGGACCGAGCACGCTGGTAGGCGCTTTGGTAAAGAAGACCGGATACTCGGGCAGCACCTCGGGCTTACCACGGGCGCGCGCGCTTTCATAAGCATGGAGGGCATAGTTCATCCCAAGACAGACAATGTTCTTGCGGGGCCGGGGGATGGGCGCCAGCAGCGTCACCTGGGACAGAGGCTGCGTGTTCGCGTTCGCGGCCACTGCCGCCCGCGCCGCCGCCAACCCATCGCTTCCCATCTCAATCAGGCTGAGCATATCGGGCGCCACGGTACTGAGATCGACAAGCCTATCGCCCGTGACGGCGCCAATCGCCGATCCGGTCCCGGCGCGATACGTCACCAAACGCATGTAAGCCTCCCTAGATGTAGTGAGAAGAGCAATAATCTTCCCGAGGGCGTGTAAGGACAACGAAGGTCGGCCCACCGGGAGCGGCATGTTCCAATCGAGAGGTTGAGGTGGGTATGTGCCCTCAAAGGTACTCCGTTCCCTGAGACCCGGCAACAGATGCCGACCCCGTCAGCGAGCGCCTCCGGCCACGGCGGGCACAATGGACAGTTCGGCGCCGTCACTCAGCGGCGTCTCCAGCCCGTCCAGAAAGCGGATGTCCTCCTCACCTACGAAGAGATTGACGAAACGGCGCAGTTGCGCCTGCTCGTCGTAGACCCGCTCGCCCAATTCGGGGTACGCGGCGACCAGCGAGTCCAGCGCCTCGCGCACGGTGGTACCGGTGGCGTCGACGCGTGCGGCGCCGCCGGTTATGCGGCGCAAAGGGGAGGGTATACGAACGGTCACAGCCATGCTCCACGGTCCTTTCAAGATAGCTTACGCCTGACGAGGCGGCTACCGGCTATTCTTCCGCCTAGTGTACCGAATGGCGGAGCCACCCGGATCGGGCCCGGGATGCACGGGGTGTGCCTCTCGTTTGTGGGCGAGGCCGCATGGGAGGGGCGCGGGTCTCCAGGCCCGCTTGGTTCAGCCATGGTGCGCCCCTAGATCACGACCACGAATCCGACCGGCAGCGCGTTCACAACCGCCAGGGGCGCCCTTAATACGGATGCCGGGGCGCGGCGCCGGCATTACGGATGTACACTAAGACAAAAGACCCAGCCATGGAGGATATGTGAGCCGTGGTACTACGCGCCGAACGACTGATCGATTGGTCCACCTTTCCCACGAGCGACGGTGAGCCAATGGCGGAAACTGAAACGCATCGCGTGCAGATGAATGATCTCATCTTCGCCCTTGATACCCTTGTCGCTTCGGTTGAGCGCGTCTACGTGGGCGGCAACATGCTCATGTATTACAATCCGGCCTCGGGACTGGATCATGTGTCTGCCGACGTGTTCGTCACGTTCGGCGTGGCGCGCGGCCTACGCCAAAAATGGGAGACCTGGCGGGAAGGCGGCGCCTTTGCCGACGTGGTATTCGAGATTTCGTCGCCCAGCACGATTCGGGAGGATCTTGGCCCAAAAATGGCCAAATACGTCGCGCTCGGGGTCAAGGAATACTACATCTACGACCCGCTCAAGGATTTAAGTCCTTATCTGCGGGGTTACAGCTTGATCGGTGGGCACTACGAGCCGTTACCTCAACTCACCGGCGGCATGGGCTATCGCAGTCCAATTCTGGGAACGGAACTCCGCGTGATTGGCGACTGGTTGCGAGTGATCGACCCGGTCAGCGGCGAGCCGCTGCTGATTCCGGCGGAATTGGCCGCGGCCCGCCGAGAAGCCGAGGAACGAGCGGCATATCAGGCAGAAAGGGCGCGGCGCGAGAGCGAGCGCGCGCAAAGCGAAGCGCAACGTGCGCAACGCGAAGCGCAACGTGCCGACCGTGAAGCGCGTGCCCGGCAAGGCGCCGAGGCCGCTTTACAAGAAGCGTTAGCGGAGTTGGCCCGGTTGCGCGGCAACGGCTGAGCAACCGGGCCCAGCGCTCGCGGCTCAGCCGACCGCCACTTCCTCGCGGCGCCCCGTCGGCACGGCCGCGGCGAAGGAGCGTAGATTGGGAGCGATCCGAAATGGGGTTGCCAGGTGCTCGGCCACGGCGTCCGGCGTCTTGAGGCCGTTGCCGGTGATGTACGCCACCACGCGCTCCCCGCGGCGAATCACTCCGGATTGAGCCAATTTCTTCAGCACGGCCACGGTCACGCCGCCCGCCGTCTCGGCGAAGATGCCTTCGGTACGCGCGAGCAACGAGATGCCTTCACTGATTTCCGGATCAGCGGCGGCCCCTATGGCCCCGTCCGTTTGGCGGGCGAGGTCAAGGGCAAACGGGCCGTCGGCGGGGTCGCCGATGGCCAGGGAGCGAGCAATCGTATGCGGCTTCACCGGGCGGATCTCGTTGGAGCCTTCGGCGAACGCGGTGGCCACGGGAGAGCAGCCCTGTGCCTGGGCGCCGGAGAAGCGGATGGGGTGCGAAGCAATCAATCCTAGCTTCATCAACTCCTGTAGCCCCTTATGTATCTTCACCATGAGGGCGCCCGAGGCAATCGGTACGACCACATGGTCAGGGGCCTCCCAGCCCAATTGCTCAGCGACCTCGAAGCCGAGCGTTTTGGAGCCCTCGGCGTAATAGGGGCGCAGATTCACATTGGCGAAGCCCCAACCGTACTCGTCGGCAAGTTCGGCACAGAGCCGATTTACCTGGTCGTACGTACCGTCCACCTGCACCAGGTTCGGCCCATAGACCAGGGCATTGACTACCTTGTTTATTTCAAGGTCGGCCGGAACCAACACGAAGCAGCGCAGCCCAGCCACCGCCGCCGCCGCCGCGACCGCGCAGGCCAGGTTTCCCGTTGAGGCACAGGCAAAGGTATCCAGGCCCAATTCCACGGCACGGGTGCTTGCCACGGCCACCACGCGATCCTTGAACGAGTAGGTGGGGTTCACGCAGTCGTTCTTGAGATACAGATTATCCAGGCCCAGGACACGCCCCAGACGCTCGGCGCGGATGAGCGGCGTGCAGCCGGCGCCGAGATCCACGGGATGATCGGTCGAAACAGGAAGGAAGTCCCGATAGCGCCAGATCGTGCGGGGGCCCCGTTCAATCCGTTCACGCGATA
>JAICHN010000196.1 GCA_025924845.1 Chloroflexota bacterium
AGCCGCCGGCAGGTCCTCATGAGGAGCTGCCGGCGGCTCATCCGATCTGCTGATCGGTACGAGTTTAGAAGCTACGGACCTCTTCGATCTTACCCTTAAAGTAGAGCCAAATCGTGCCGTCCTTGCGTACCAGGAAAGTATGGCCGTCCTTGCGGTCGAAGAGCAGTACGCCGCGCGTGGTCCGCTGCGACGCTACTCTACTGTTCGTGCTTTCCAGTTCCAACCCCTTGCCCACCAGCGTGGGGGCCAGTTTGTGGAAGTCCTTGAAGGCGCCGATAAACGGATAGGTCTTGATCGGCTTCGGCTTGGGCTTGACAGGAGGCTTGGTCTTGATCACCGGCGTGGGGGTAGGCGTAGGGGTCACGACCTGGTTGCACCATACCTTGAAATGTTTACAGGTATAGGTAACAGTGTTGTTCTTCCAGCCTGAGGTACTGACGCCGCCGCTGCCGTTCAGGGCGCGTATGCCGACCGCGATCACGATGAGTAAGACGAGGAGAAACAGCAGGTTGCGCAGGGGACGCAGGGTACGAAACATCGGCTTATGCACCAACACACCGGTAACCGTTTTCAACGGCCCGCTGCTGGGCGCCGCCTTCACCGTGAAGTCGAAGTTCTTCCTGGCCCCAACCAGCCAATTCCGCTTTGGCCGTACGACCACGGGAACGGAACTGCGCAGTCCCGCCACCAGGGTTACCTTGGCCGGCGAGAACTGAAACCGGCACTTATCCCCGGGATCGGTCGCCGATAGATCCACGTTCAGGTCGGCGTTGCCGCCGTTATTGAGATGGAGCATGTACTTGCCGCGTCGACCAACCAATTTGCTCGGCGCCATAACAACATCGAAGGCGCCAACAGTGCCGACTTGCAGCATCCCTTCCACGCGCGTGGACTGCGCGGAATCAGCGCGGGACAACACGGTGACGTTAAAGGGATAATTGCCGGCCTTGGCCGCCGCCCCCTTCGGGGGATGGATGACCAGTTTGGCTTCTTCCTTATCCTGCGGGAAGAGGGCCACGCTGGTATTGGAGAGGGTGTACCAGGTGGTAGGAAGCTGATCCAACTCGACCGCGTACTGATCGACAGTGGCGCCGTTATTCTGGATCGTGATCGTCGTCTCGATCGGATCGCTGTCCGGTTGCACTACCAGCCGATCAGGGCTGAGCGTTACGCGAATTGCATCAGCCATTTTCTAGCCTACCGGTTCAGGGGCGCGAGGCGCCGGGACGCCCGCGACGGATGCGGCCGCCCGCGTGGCGGCATACCAGGCCAGATTGACGCCGAGTTCCATGGCGCCGCGAATAGTCTCGCGGGCCAACGGCTTCCCGGACACTCCACCTTGCCAGCAACCGCCATAGTCGTTCGGACTCAAAAAAACATTGTCGCGCGCCAGCACCGGCCCACTGCCCGCCGCGCCGTCGGGCGCCGCGGCGAAGAGATGGCGTGCGTTGTAGAGCGGGTGATCGCCCTCGATCGGCGCCACATCGTGCTTGAGGTCGGATAAGAGACGCTGAAAACTGGCCACGAACCGCCCACCCTCCTTCTGCTCCGCTTCTTGCCGGCTTGAGGGTTCCGCGAAGAGGACACCCCCTCCCCGCAAATATGCTAGTAGTTGCGCGCCCTCGCGGGGCGAAAGCCTGGGTGCCCCCGCACCGCTGAAATACAGGAGATTACACTGGCCTACCGCTTGTTCAATGCGCACGTCACCGAGAAACTGGACCAGGAACGGCGCACTGAGTCGCAATTCGCGGACGAGATTGGCCAGACCCTGATGAACGCCCGATCCATTCTGCTCGGCCAGTACCAGCCTGCCGATAGTCAAGGTATCGATCGGCGTCTCGCGCAACTGCCGGCGGAAGCGCAGGTCAATCTCATAGTTGCCGGGAGCCCACTCGTTGGGCGCCGCGTTGACCGGCGCCTCGGTACCCGACATCTGCACCCTCGCCACCTCGATATCAGTGGAGCGGAGCGGCGGCTCGCTGACCACCAGGGTGAAGTGTTCGTTAACCCTGCTGGGCGGCGTCCCGTTCCCTGGGTCAACCTGCGTCTCGGCGAAGCGCAGCACCACGCAGGCAACGCCCGACGCCGGCTGGGGAAGGGCGATGCGCACCGGTTGGGGCACCCGAATCAAATTGCCGTCGCTATCCAGTGCCACGCCCGGTTGTACGATCACGCCCCGCGTCGGGGGACTTACCGGCAACACTTGCAATCCACCGACAATGCCCCAGCCATGCAGCGCTCGTAGGTGCAGTCGCTGGGCTGCCTGATGGTAGTTGTGAGCATCAGTCCACGTGGCCGCGTCTATCGCTAGACCATCATACGCCGTTACCCGTTGCAGGTGGAACGACGCCAACTCCTCAATATTCATAAGCCTGCCTTCCCTGCCTGCCGGCCGGCGGCCGGGCTGGCGGAGCGGATCTTGTGACCCTCTCCAGCTCGCGCCGCGCCTGCCAGAACCACGCGTAAGCGATAGGTGGTGTGCGCGGGCTTATCGTCTTCCACAATCTGGCGAAGTATAGCAGCATTGACCGCCCGTGGGTTACTTATCGGCACCGTGACCACAAAGAGTAGGGGGTTGGGCGGACTATTCAGCAACTGCGTAGTCCAGCCGAGACCGCTTTCGCTCCCCAGCACGAAGCCCGAACGGTATTCCTGAATAATCGGCTCGTGGCCGGTATAGCACTGAATGTGGAGCTTCAGGCCATAGCGGGTGCCGCGCCAGCGATAGATCTCCACCGAGTTGGCGATGAGGGCGCGCTGCCGTTCCACGGGCCAGGCAAAATCCAGGGTGAGCGCCACCCACTGGGCCAGCCACGGCAGGAACTCCTCCGGCGCCATCTCCGGTTCCGTATAGATCGGCAGGTTGGAGATGGTGCGATCGATCGGCCCAAGCACCGACTCAAAGATCATCAGAAAACGCTGCAAAAACGCATCGTCTTGATACAGCGCGGGCAGGTAACGCAGGTACATGCTCTCGCGCGACCCGCCCAATACGTCATCGGCGCGCGTGCGTATCGCCGCGCCTAGCGCCTTGGCCATGAGCTGGCCTGGTGGTAGCTGGCCGACCGCCATCAGATCCCCCTCACTCTCATCACGTTCACTTCACCGACACGACATGCAGGGCGCTGCAGAGCAGGGCATCTCCAGGCACGGTCGCCATATCACCTGCCACGGGCCGCTCCGTCCCGTTGGCTTCGACCACGACGAAATGCACCGAACTGAGATGGTCCACATTGGGCAGCTTCTGCAGAAGCCCATAAATATCAGAGACAAAGAGGCCGCGATCGAACGGCCAGCCCGTCCCTTCCTCGCCGCCCACTGTCGGATGCACAAAACCATAGAGCGCCTTCTCGACCTCGGTCTTTACCCCCGGCTTGGAGGCTTTCGGACGGGCGAACACTTCCAGACGCACCGAAACAGCAACGTACTGAGGAGGGCTGAGCACCATGCGAATCGTGATCATGCGACGCGCGTCCAGGTAATCCTGGACGGTCGTGCGGAGCGTATCGGAGAGCGCGAGTTCCTCGGCCGGCACTATGGCGTCGGTGGTAGACATCTTGGGCACCAACACCAAATGCACGCTTCCCGCCATCCCGTCATCCTGCTCCTTAGCGTAACGGCAGCGACAGCGCGCTACATCCGGGGCGCCTTCTTTAGCGAGCCGCTCGAAATCTTCGGCGGTAACGGCCCGCGGACTGCTCCGCAGGACCAGGGGACCGCGCATCAAGGCGGCATCGAGCGTCTCGGCTTCCGTGCCCCCCACGGCGGGATGTGGATTAGTGACCCAGCTGACATACGGCAGCGAGGTCTTCAACTGTGTCAGGGAATTGGCCCCCACGTTACCAACCTTGCCGCCTCCGAGCCGATAGCGGCTGAAGCGGATGGCCCGTCCACGTGGGGGAATCTCACCATATTGCCGTTCCAGTCCATTGGCAAGCCGGATCGCGGGGCCAAACTGGATTTTTCCCTGCACGCTGTCACAGGTGAAGTGAAGGTCATGGGTGCCCGAGGCGGAAAAGTCGGTCGTCTCGACCCAGGGGTCGAAGATGCCGGGCGTTTCGCGCTCCACCTCCACCGTCTCGCCCTCGCGCCGAGGCAGAATAGGCGGCGTGGAGAGGAAGAAGGACTGCCCCGGCGTGCCGTCGGATCGCCCGATGATCTCTTGGTTCACCACCTCGCTATGTCCTGCCATGGTAGAGCCGCCCAGGGCGCGCGCGCCGGCGGCCAGAATGCGGGGCGAAGACGAATAACCGCGCCGGCCTGTGGGAGGAGGCGTCACCCGGCAGCGAATCCAGGTCGCGCGTCGACGATCCAACTCGCGGGGGCGGCTGGTGAGAGGAATATGCAGCACGACCTGGCCGCCCTTGTTAAGGCCGCCCGTGCCATCCGACTCCAGCACCATCGCTCGCCAATTGCGCAGTGAGCCGTCATAATATTCCCAAGCCAGGGGCGGATTCTTCGGATCGACGCCGATGCCCTCAATCTCGCAGTCCAGATCGATCATCAAGGTGTGACCGGCCAGATCGCCCGCGAAGCCGAGGTAGAACGCATTGTCGGGCTTGGGTTGCTCCTCGAAGATCGGCACGCGGAGCGTGGGGTTGCGGAGGGCCAGCATATAATCGCGATAAGCAAACTCGTCCCGCGAGACGAGTACATGGGCCAGGACAGGAACTTGGATCTCCAGTTGCTCCTCAGTAGCGAAGACGATCGATGGTTGCGTGGTGGTGCGCAGTGTCGCCACCTCGGTTCCGGCCGGAATGATCACCGATGCCTGGAGCGGTGCACTTAGCCGAAATAGTACTTCTGCTCGTGCGGGCTCCGGAGGGGCAAGAGAGATGCCGATTAACTCCAGGAACTTAATGTAATTGCGGCGCGGCACCTGATTGACTCGATAGAGCAGGAGATCAGTCATCCAGGCGAACAACTCGATCAGGGTCACGCCGGGATCGGAGACATTATGATCGGTCCACTCCGGAGTGAAGTGTGGAATCATGCGTTTGCACTCATCCACCAGATCCTGAAACTTGCGGTCATCAAGGACGGGAACGGGCAAACTCATAAACCTTGCTCCAGTCGTGGGCGGGCGATGACGAACAGGTTCATCGCTCTTCGGGAATCGTATAGAACGGGTACACCAGGTTGCGCTTGTCGCCTGTGGCGCGGATCGTGTATGCGACTTCCACCAACATACACCCGTCAAAGACGGTGTCGGGGCGCACATGCACCCTTTCCACCGTAATGCGCGGCTCCCACCGGCCAAGGGCCTCGGTCACATAGTAACTGACCAGGCCGGAGGTTGTGGGATCCATGGGCGCGAAGACGTACTCATGAATGGCGCAGCCGAACTCGGGGCGCATCCGCCGTTCGCCGCGCGCCGTGCCGATGATCAGGCGAATGGCCTCCTCGATGTCGTTCTCGCCCCGCGCCATCCGAATGCCGCCCCGCGCATCCACCCCCATCGGGAATCCGAAACCCGCACCGATAATGTCATCGTTTATCGCCACGCCGCGCGCTCCCTCCAGGCGTCCCCGACGCCGTTCTTTAACCAGGTTAGTTGAGCTGGATCATCGATCCCTGTATCTGTGTCTCACCGGTCGAAGTAAGTGAAAGCGACAATTGCCCCTGCACGGTCTGGTCTTGCGCTTTGACCTCGCCCGAGGTTTGCGCCGCGACCGAGGTACTCATGCCCTTCATCGTGGCCGCGCCTCCCTGCGCCTCGGCCGTAAAGGCCTGTTGCGCGGTGAGTGTGATGTTCATGCCGGTGATTTTCACGTCCTGTGTCGCGTTAAGTTCGATGTTGCCGGTGGCCGTGATCGTGATTTTGTTTGAGGTCGTGTCGATCACCAACGAATTATTGCCCGAACTGTCCACCACCTTGATACTGGGTGAGCCGCTGGTGTCGTCCATGGTCAGCTTATGCCCGCCCTGGGTGACCACGGTGACCATTTGCTTGCTGTCGGTATCGTCGAGCGTAATGATATGGCCGGTGCGCGACTGAATGATCCGCTGGTTGACCTTACCGTCGGCCCCCACGATGACGTTATTCCCCTTCGGAGGGGCATCTGTTCCATTCCAGAGACCGCCCAGCACGTATGGCCGGTTGATATCTCCCTGCTCGAATGCCACCAGCACCTCATCGTTGACCTCGGGGAGGTAATACACGCCGCGCGTCGCGCCGCCCCCGGGCACCACCAGCCGGGCCCAATCAGTCTGAATGCCACCACTCTCGGCTCCGGCACCGGCGATATAGGGCAGCTTTACCTTCACCCGTCCCAGCTTCTTGTCCGGATCCTTGTTGTCGGTGACCACCCCGACCACCGGCGCCTGGTTTGCTCCATGGCCGTTGCCGTTCCAACTTGCCGTGGCGGCCATGCCCACTAACTCGCCAAGGGTGTTGGCGCGCCGGCTGGTCACCGTAAATTGTGTCTTGTATCCGCCGGTTCTATCCACCCGATGCGTGGCGCTTGTGACGTAGTAATCGCCGTTAAACCGGGTGCCGAGGGCGCTTATGGTAAGCAGATTGCCAGGCAACACAACGGGATTGCCCATCATCTCACCCTCGATCTGCAGAGAGTCACCAGCCAGTTCGTCAAAAGTTGCCTGAGCAATGGTCGTCGCCTCGCTTTGCGAGACGACCAGATGATTGGCGATTATCATTTTGGTTGAGCTGCCGAACGGCGAACTCAGGGTGGAACCGCCTTGCATGGCGCTGTTGCTTGCCACCTGGGCGGGCGTACTCGCCGTGCCGACCAGTTGCTGCTTTTGTTGCGGATCCCACCCTTGTACATTGACCGTACTCACCTGGCTGCCGCTGGTAAGCCGCATGTTAAGGGAGATCAGATCTTTCCAAAGTTCCGTCGTGGCGACCGAACTTCCCGTTACTGCCGGTTTCCGGAAGTGCAGCGTAGTGTCGTCTACGTAGAGTTCATAGCCGATCCGCCGCGCGCGCCCCACCAGGAACTCCCAATTGGTCTGATTGTTCTGCGAGATAGTGTCGTATACCACTGAGGTGGCGTCGGTGCTCGCGCTCAGCCCGCCGGCGGTACTGGCGATACTGCTAATCAGGTCGGAATCCGTCGTATTGAGAAACGTCTTGCTGACTCTGCCTCGATGCAGTCGATGCCCTTTGTCGTACCCGCGGACCACGAACGCCGGTAGAGCATTTGCTCCCGCGATATCGAGCTCGAACGAGGTGATTTCGCCCTTGAAAATCGTGACGGGAGTCTCACCGGAGCCCATCTGGATCTCCAGAGCAGCGCCCATCGTGATAAAGCCCGTGTCATTGGAAAGACTGAGCGCCGGAGCACCGACTGTCCCACCCGGGCCGCCATCGGAAAACCTGATGCAGGCCGCCGAGGGCAGGTAGAGACTGCGCTCCACCTCCACCGACAGCACGTTATTGGCCTGGTCATCGGTAAGAGGGGCGCCGTTCACCTTGATTAAAAAACCGGCATAAAAGTCGCGCGGGCTGGGAGCTGACATGCGCTGACGGCCTTCCGCTTAAATCTCCGGTACTACTAACTTCTGGCCCGGGCGGAGGGACCGTGGATCGTCCATGTCGTTCGCCAGGGCAAGCGGCCGCCATTTCGTGGCGTCCCCGTATTGTCGATAGGCGATCAGGTCGAGCGTCTCGCCCCACTCCACGGTGTGCGAGGCACGCACCCCCTCGCCGCCCGAGGTCGGATTCTGAGCCGGATAGGTGCCGTCGTCCTGTACCTGCAGCATGCCCATGGAGGCCGTGGCCCGCACCGGCAACCCCGCGCTGGTGAAGAGGGTAAACTTTAGGGTAATACTCTCAACCACACCCTTAAAGCTCCAATAGGTACCCCAGTGGAAGGTACAGATCGGGGGGCGCCCCTTCTTGGCATTGGCATCGGCGCTCACGGTCGAGGGATCAATCTTCATCAGATTGAGCAGCGGCTCCGTGTAAGTGCGGACGTCCGTCATGCTCCCTTCATCGCCGGTATAGGTATCGAAGAACAGCTCGAAGGTCATCTTCAGATTGCCGCCGCCGCCGAATTGCGGGGGCGGCACATCCGCTCCGGTGAGCGGCGTGGCCGTCCACGTATTGGCCTTCGTGAACGAATAATCCGGCGGGTTGAACAGGCAGGGGATTTGCGCCTGAGTCTCGTTGTTCAGGATGTACGCTTTTTGCAGTTGCGTTGCCATGGTCTCAATCCTCCTACGTGCGCTGGTTAGCGCAACAGACTGGTGTGGAAGCCGCCCGCTCGCTCGTGGTCAAGCGTGAGTTGACGCTTGAGTCGCCTGATGACCGTATCGATCAGCGTTTCCATGTCCTTGGGAAGATCAGTCCCTGGATTGGCGCTTGAACTGCCCGTCGAACTGCTTGAGGTATTCGCGTCGGTGGTGCTCACCTCATCCACAGTGACAGCTCTCTGCACCGGCGTCGTCACCACCATGCCTCGTCCCGCCAGGGTAGCCGCGCCATTGGCGGGGGGCGCTAACGACGCTGCCGCCCGCTGCACGATCACCGGGCCCGATGACGATGCCGGCGCGGGCATGCTTGGCGGCATCGCCACGGCCCGGCTGACCGGTAGGGCGGCCGAGCCGGCACCTTGCGTGCTCGGCGCCGCTGTCTCATCACCGGTCAGCCCATTGAACACCAACATGGCCGATGTACCCTGGGACCGCTGAGTCATTTCAGTCAGTGCGGGTACCGGAGAACCGGTAGGAGTGGCTGCCCCAGGCGCCTCATCGTCGGTCATGGCGCCGCCCATCGGCCGGCCGTTCCACATTCTGCTCACCATCACGGCGGGCGGCCCGCCCGCTAACTCGCCGCTATGGGGCCGTCCACCGCCGAGCAACACAGGAGTTGCCGCCAGGCGCTGCGCCGCGCCGGCCGCGGCCTGGCCGATCGCGGCTGAGGTCGCGAACCGCTGCGTGAAGCCGGCTGCCCCGATCGATTGGCGCTGCAATGGTAGCCCTGCGCTCCATCCCATCCCGGGCCCCTCGAAGCCGGTTCCCTCTTGCGCGGCCCTTAAGCGTTGGACCGGCGATGCAAAGCCGGATCCGCCGGCCTGAAGGGCACGAGCGGTTAGTCCTCCGGACATTGCGGCAAACCCATGTGTTTGACCCGCCAGGGTCTGCATACCGCTGCCCATCCATGAAGCGGAATCCATTCTCTGCACTGTAGGAACGGCGGTGTAGGCCGCCGCGCCGAGCATGGAGGTGAAGTCCGGCGCGCCGCCGGCTTCCACGGCAGTCGCG
>JAICHN010000197.1 GCA_025924845.1 Chloroflexota bacterium
CGCGCGCCTCCGCCTCCAGATGCTCCGGCTCCAGCTCACCTGCCTCCAGGGCGGGTGCTCCGGGAGCGGCCTTGCGCAGCGGAACGGCGGCCCCTTGCCGCGTGTGGGTCAATTCGTGCGCCAGCAGGCCAATCCCCCCGGCGACACCTGGCTCGAACTTGCCGGGCGCGAAATAGATATCGCGTCCCATAGTAAATGCCTGAGCCCCCAGAGCCTGCGCCGCACCGCCCGCTATGGCGCCGGTATGGACGCGCACGTCCGCGAAGCCGGCGCCGAGCGCCCTTTCCATCATGCGGCGCACCACCGGCGCCAGCGGTTGGCCGGCGCTGCCGGCAATCTGCCGCAACGCGGCGTGCCGGGGAGAGGATTGCGCGCGGGCCGCTGCCACGTCGGCCGAGCGATCGCGGGTTGAAATTGCCTCCGGCGACAACCTTAACCTTGCCGCCATGCCGTCGATGGAAGGCGCCACACCCAAATCCGACGCCGTCCGACGCCGGCTTACGGCAACCTGCCGATGCGCCGCGCCGAGCGCGCTCAGCGGCATCGCCAAGCCCAGGGCATTACCCGGCGTTCCTCCCGCAATTGGAGACACGGCCGAAGCGGCCGCAGTACTGGGCGGTTTGCCGGCATGCAAGGGCAAGGCCGCGCCAAGCACCTCTCCCGCCTCGCGCGAGTATGATGCCGTCTCCGCCCAGTCCGCCGGCGCCTGCCTTCGACTCGCATCAAGCTGGCGGTGCGCCGCGCCGAGAGCATGGAATGGCATCGCGGCGGCGAGCAGACTTCCCGGCCCGCCGGTCAGGCTTCGCGGCAGCCGGGGCGCCGCATACTCCGGCGGCAAGGGGCCATCGGCCGAGGTAGCCGACCCCGTGTCCAGGCTGATCGCGCCAATCGTGGGCAACAGCGTCGCCCGGCCCGCCGTTTTCCGGCTGCTTCGGCCGCTCCGGCCGGAGGTCAATCCAGGCATCTGGGTGGGCGGCGTCATCATGCCGGCGGCCGGACCGACCTCAAACGTACTGCCCATCGCCTGTGCAATGGCTCGTTGCACCGGGGCCAGGGTGGCGCTCATCGCGGCCGAGGCGGTCAAGCCGGGTACGGCCGCGTTGGCAAGCGGGAGGCCGGCGGTCATCGAAAGGTCAGCGGACGCCGAAGCGGCGTCCTGAACACCTGCCGTCTGGTGCATACGCTGCCTGAGCGAGGCGAGAAGGCTAAGCGACGAGAGCAGTTCACGATTCGCGGATAGGGTGCCGCCAACGGTTTCGATCCCCGACGTCTGGGTGGCGTAACGAGCGAGCAGATCCTCCCATATGTGCCGAGCCAGCGGCGTGATCGGCGACAGCAGCGGAACACCGTGCCGCGCTGGACTCCGGCCCAAAGCGAGCAGGGTAGGGGGCTGAATGGTATGGCGACGCGCTAAGCGCTGGACGAACAAGGGATGACGGGAGGCCATCGCCGCCGCCTGTTCACGCCCCAGGCGCGAAAAACCGCGCTTGCCGCGCGGCGTCGAGGTCGGGCCGGATTTATCTGGGCCGGCGCCCCGCGATCTAGCCACCGGTCACTCGTGTGAGCGCGCCGCAGGCAAATTCGAGGCTATCGATGGCTATTGCGCTCTCTGATGCCTTGAACGAGGGGCCGGTCCATTTCACGGGCAGCGCGTCCGCCAAACTCCAACTGATTTTAGTTGGCGAGGTAGTGCCTGCCGTCTGTTCGTAGGCGTTGACGGTAATGGCTTTACGATTGATTGAGCCGTCGACCACCGCGCTGTACCAGGTCCACAGAGTATCGGCTGTGACCAAGCCTCGCTTGAGCGTAATGTTTCCCACTTTGGTGCGTACAGGCAATTTATGTGTGTAAGCGTTCAGGCCGCCTTCCGAGTATTCAAAGGTATCTGTGGTAAGGGACAGACCGGAGCACTCGCTGAAATAGGCAACCTCGATCCCCTGGACCTCGACTGAGAATTTTTGGGTAACAATATACTGCTTATAGGAAGCGTAACTGACGTCAGACGTCGGCATGCAAACTCTCCTTGTGACCCCAGAGCCGGTCGGTCGCGGTGTCGCGGCCGACCAAACTATCCCGTGAGGGGAAGACGGCGCTTTAACGAATGTCCTTGAACGCGGCCTGGATGCGCTGTTCGTCCTCCAGGTTGCGTCGTCTATTGATCTGATCGATTTCCTCTACCCAGCGTCGGCGATCCTGATGAGACATCGCCAGGATCGCCTCGTCCGGCCAGTGGAAATGGTAGGCGATATACGCTACCTCCTCGTAGATGCGATCGAGGGGGTAGCGAGCTACCCCCCCAGCTCGGTAATATCCACCTCCACCTCGGTGGAGCAATTTGGACATACCACCTTGATCGGTTCGCCGCCTTCCGAGTTAATCCGTCGATAGAACGCCTGCAAGTATGCCAGATCGGTGGAGAACATCCCTTCGATCACCGCCGTGGACACGGAGTTGAGCGTACCCAGCTTGGTGATCACCTCGCTGAGCAAGATGACCACCAAATAAGCCGGGTTCTGCTTGACCCGCGGGTCGCGCAGAGGCACGATCTCATCGCCCGCCGTGGCCAGCCGCATCGAGCCTTCCCGATGCAGATTGCCCTCGTAATCGACGAAACCCTTGGGCAGGGTAAACGGAAACTCGGTCTGCAGCTTCATACGATCCGCTTCAGGCCCTCATGGCAAAGTGTCACTTCCTCGGTCAGCACTTCGTTGCCCTTGGCGGAAAGGCCGCTGCTCTTCCAACTGCTGAGCCAGCCGTTGACGAAATCGAACTGGATCACCGGGGTTGTCTGGTCGGCGGCAAGGCCGACAATGGACCCGTTCTTTCGCGCATCGGCGTGCTTGCCGTTGATCACCGACTCGCGAAGGTTCCACAGCGTCTTGTCGGAAGTGAAGCCGCGCTTGAGGGTAATATCGCCCCACTTCACGTTGCCGATCTGTTTGATAAAGATGTTCTTGCCGTTCTTATCGACCTGCTGATGGTCGATCACCTGATTGTTGTTGTCGAAGCCCGAAGCCTCGGTAAAGTCAATCGTATCCATGCCCTGGATCTTGAGCTGGAACGAGAATACGGCAATCGGATCGTTGCGGTCTGGCATCGTTCTCCCCTGTTCTCGTCTCTAGTCTGGCCTACTCAGCGCCAGGTGCCCACTGGCTGATGCGGAAGATTACGAATTCGGCAGGCTTCGTGGGGGCGATGCCGATTTCCACGATTACCTGGCCGACATCAATGGTCTCCCGAGTGTTATTCTCGGAGTCGCACTTGACGTAGAATGCGTCCTTGGCCGTGGCCCCGAACAGCGCGCCCGTCATATACACCCGCGTCAGGAAAGCGGAGGAGTCGCGGCGAAGCTGCATCCACAGCGTCTGGTCGTTCGGCTCGAATACCGACCACTGCGTGCCGCCCGCGATGCTCTCCCGGACATAGTTGAACAGACGCCGGACGTTGAGATAGCGCCATTCCGGATCGCTGGAGAGGGTGCGCGCGCCCCAGATGCGGATGCCGCGGCCGGGGAAGGCGCGAATGCAGTTGATGCCGACCGGATTGAGCAGCGTCTGCTCCATCTGGTTGGTCTGGTACTCAAGGCCAATGCAGCCCGCGATGGTCTCGTTGGCCGGCGCCTTGTGTACGCCGCGTACCCCATCGGTACGCGCCCACACACCAGCTAGGTGGCCGCTGGGCGGCAGGTTGATGGTCTTCCCCGTAACAGGATCGTTCACCTGAATCCAGGGATAATAGAGCGCGGCGTACGACGAGTCGTAACGGGCCTCGTTGAGCCGCCAGTCCTTGATCTGCTGAGGCTTGAGGCCGGGCGGTGCGTCGATAATCGCCACCCGATCGCCGTTGCGTTCGCAGTGGTCGATCATCGCGGTCTGCACGGCGCGCAGGCCGTCGCCGTCGATCAAGCCCTTCTGGAAGGCGCTCATCAGGTCGGGAGCGCAGATGATGGTCAACTCATCCACCGCGTCG
Source organism: Chloroflexota bacterium (assembly GCA_025924845.1). The sequence continues at coordinate 3,970 of JAICHN010000197.1, forward strand.
AGTCCGCCCAGCCCAGTGCGATCGGCGGAATCGCCGATGTAGTCATTGGGACTGATGCTGGCCAGCGCCACCACGGGCGGGGAGCTCTCCAGGTTGAACAGCCCGAGTTGCGGCGGCACCGCCAACCCGGCCTCCTCGGTGGTCTCAAGAATGGCCTTCACCAGCTTGGAGGCGGTCCTCCCGGAGTTCAGCACCGTCTCCACGAAGCGGGCATCGCCCCGCTTCAGGGTGACGTTGTCGTGCTTCTCCTGCACGCTGCCGGCGCGTATGGTCAGGTTAAAGCGAGGCGTTCCGTCAGCCTCGGGAGCGGGAGCGGGAGCGGCGCCGTCGGTCTTTTCCTTGCCGTCCGGCTTCTTCTCCGCGGAGGCGGCCGGCGGCTCGGGGGTGGCATTGGCAATTTCCACCACCACGTTGTCGGGCGCTCCGGGGAGGGCGGTAAGGCGAAGGGAGCCCGTGCCGCTGCCGGAACGGGAGGGGAGTAGGCGCTGGGCCGGCTGCGCGGTCACCTGACCGGTGCCGGCGGCCCCGGCGCTGCCCTCGGAGCCGAGGCGTACGACGTAGCAGACGCCGCCGCCGTTGTTGAAGTAACCATACACGCTATGGGCCAGGTAGGCGCCTTCGATAAAGTCGCCAAAGGTTTGCCTGAACTGCGTCCAATTGGTAATCAGCGTGGCCTGGTTGAAGGGACCCCTTTCGGCGAACCCGATGAATCCGGCTACAGCCGTACCCACCCCTTCAATCGGCTTACTGCCGCCGGCGACTTCCTCTACGTATACTCCAGGCGCGAGATAGCTTGTGGCCATCGAGAGTTTTCCCTTCCTCTTTTAGTGAGCTACAGGTCCGACCAGCTTCGTACCGCGCTCCCCTCCAGTCCCGCGGGCGAGCGTGCCCGGCGGCGCCATGCACTGCCCATCCTTACACCTCCAGATCGTAGGCCCGACTAGGGACTACCAACTCCCGTTCCACGGCCTTGCCGCCGTCCTCGGTCACGATTACCTGATGCGTCCCTTCCGGGACGCCAGAGGCGATGTATCTTCCGTCGTCCGCGCTCCGTACGCTAATCCCGATCTGGGGGAACGAAACCATTGCCCCCGTCACCGGCGTACCGGCGCTCTTTCCCTTGCCTTTGGTACGCACCACGCCGCCCACGGCGATTTGCCGGCTGACCCGCTCCTGCCGCACGGTCTCGATGTCGGTGATCGCGGTCAACACCAAAGGTGCTTCGTGCAAGATGTTCAGATCCACCGGCAAGGTGACGCTATAGACCACGGCCGGCTTCAAGTCGTTATCGAGGGCATTCCAGAACTCGCCGGGATTGCGCAACACGCCCTCCGCCTGGGCCACCATGATGTTCACCGGCCAGTCCTCTTTCACGCTCCCCTGCAAGATATCCGCTCCCAGCTCCGACTCTCGCATCATGGCGGTCATTGCTCGCCAGAGCAGCGTGTGTTCGTCGGCCACCTCGCGCGCCCAGGTCGTGACAAAATAGGACAAATCCACATACACCGGCGGGCGCCGGCGCCCCGTTCGCCCTTCCTGTCCGTTCACGGTTCGATAATTGCGGGTGCGCAAGGTGACATTTTCGCGTATGTCGAACAAGTAGAGATTCACGGTAGGCTTGAGCACCTTAGCCGACCATTCCCGTTTGGGGCAATCGAAGCTGATCTCTACCTCATTGGGATCCAGCGGCACCCGCTTAACCAGCAACTGCTTCAATGTGGTATTGAAGTCGGTCAGCATGGTCATGATGCCGATGCCTCCGTGGTAGCGGGCTGGGCCGTGGCGCCGTTGCCGTCACGTTTGGGAAACTGCGGACGACGCCTGCCGTTCGACATGGTGACGAACAGATCCGGGTTGATAATCCGCTTCTCGAAATCCACCCATATCCGTGCATCCTTCCGGCAGTCGTAGACCCGGCACACGCTGGGGCGTTTCTCATATACCCCACAACGGAAGGTGTCCGGATCCTGATGAACGCAACGACCTACCTCCAGATCATGGCGGATCAGGTAAGGCTGACCATATTCCCAGCGCACCACCCCCTCATCTAGATCCTGGGCGCTCAAGGCAAAGCGCATCGAACAGCAGGCGGCTCCGCATAGCGGTAAGCGCGCCTCGCAATCGATGTCGGGCAGTTTTTCGGGCGGAATGGCGTACTTATCGGGGAATTCCTCGGAGACGGCGACGCCGAACTCCTCGCGGCTCAGCACCGACATCAAGCGCTTCCGCTCCTCGGCCTGCTGTGCTGCCAATTCCTCTTTGGTGAGAATGCCGCGCTCGGTCAAAATCGAGGCCAGGGCCCCTACCTGAGTGCTTGCCGCCACCAATTGGCGGGCAAGGGTATTAATCTCATTGTGGCAAAAGCCAAGCCCAACCGCTATCTGCCGTTCGCCGTCATCCATCCGTTCGTTCTGTGGCAAAGGCGCCATCGGAAGATCAATCATTCGCACGCCCTTCTAGGCGGATCCATCAGTTCGTGGGCGGCAAGACCGAGGGGGTGGCCGTGCTCGACCTTCATCCTACACCATGCGCGCCACATTCCCAAGAGGGAATTCTGCGCATATCGCCGAAACCAACATTCACAAAATACGGGAAATCCGTCCCCACGCGCACCCCTGTTCCCTGGACTTTTCTTGAAAGGATCCGTCGAGCGCGGCAAGACTCCGCCATTATACTCGGTTTTGATCCGTTCCTCTAGCCCCTGACCACATTTTGCGATCTCTTCAGTATGTTGGATGTGCATCTACCAGGAACTTCATTTGACGCACCTGCCAGTATGCCGGAAGTTACGCCCTCCCGAACACACACAACACACCTTTTCACACACATTCGCAGGCACATCTTCAGGCGGCTCCGGTGCTGTTTCCCGACGCCCCAGTGCGGGCAAGCTCCTCAAGCCTAGCCTAGCCTAGCCGCGGCTGCGCCCGCGCCCGGGGAGCAGCACGTCCAGCGCATCGCCGGCCATCAAGCGGCCCGCCTTCTGCTGTTCCCATCGCACGGCACGGATCAGCAACTCGGTTGACACCGGGCAATGCTCCTCCGCTGCCAGGTACGCCGCCGCCAGGGCGGCGCTGACGATGGAGCCGCCCGCCAACTCCAGGCGCTCCGCCACTTCCGCCAGCGCCAGGTCGGGCTCACAAGGAGCCTGTGCCAGCGCCCGTTTCCAGAGGCGGAGGCGGTCGGCGGCCTCGGGCAGCGGAAAGTCGATGCTGACCCCGATGCGCCGGATAAAGGCTTCATCCAGATTGGCCCGCATGTTGGTCGTGAGGACGGCCAGGCCGCGGTATCGCTCCATCCGCTGCAGCAAATAGGAGGTTTCTACGTTGGCGTAACGGTCGTGGCTATCCTTGACATCCGACCGCTTGCCGAACAATGCATCGGCCTCGTCAAAGACAAGGACGACTCCGCAACGCTCCGATTCGTCGAAAATCTTACCCAGGTTCTTTTCCGTCTCGCCGATGTATTTACTGATCACCTGAGCCAGGTCAATCTTACAGACGTCCAATCCCAGGTCATTGGCAATCACCTCGGCCGCCATGCTCTTTCCCGTACCCGGCTGCCCCGCGAACAGTGCCGTCACGCCCGGCATCACGCCGCGCCCCATCCCCCAATCGTGCTGCACGCGTGAGCGATAGCGGACCCGGCTGCACAGGTGGCGGAGCACCATAAGGCGATCCGGCGGGAGTACGATGTCATCCCAACCGAAGCGCGGCGCCAGTAGAGTGAGGGATGGCCCGTTATGGCGGAGGGCGGCCCGCGCCGCCAGTTGCACGTGGCGAATGTCGGCGGGCTCCCCGGCCGCGGTGGCGCCCGCTTTGGCAACCAAGGCTACCTCCTCGATCAGCGAGCCGCTCAGCCCATCGGTCTCCGATAAGGCGAGGAAGGCGCGCTCATCCAACTCCAGATCGTGAATCTTCGCGACCTCATGCCAGCGAACCAAGCGGTCCTCGGCTAGGGGAGCCGGCACGGCGATCGGGAGAACGCCGGTACCCCCATAGGCCACCCCACCCTGGTCTTCTCGGCTCACCAGAATTGGGGTAATCGGACAGCGCAACAAGCGTTGGCGGCAGGATTCCCCGTGCCCGGCGTGTCGCAGCAATTCGGCGGCACCCGTCACGCACGGCGTGTATCCTTTCAGCACCGCCTCTCGCAGACAGCGCTGCAAGAGAGTCTCGATCTCCTCGCGCTCAAGAAGCCGTGCTCCATCGATAACCAGCAAGGGCCGTCCGACCCGCCCTGCCGCGGCGGCGGCCACGGCGAGACAGTTCTGCTCATCCTCGCCGTGTAGGAATGGTGGGGTACGGTCGGTTAAACTCTCTCCGACCATTGCCAGAACCTGAGAGGAGAGTGGTAGGTGCTGATCCTCGGCCATGACCCGTGCCAATCCGGTGATACCGGGATGCATGGTCGTTTCGCCAAGAAGATACCAGAGGAAACCGCGTTCGAGGACGATCTGCTGTTTGACCAGCGGATCGTCCCCCGGCGCCTTGAGCAACTGCCAGTGGTGCAGACGACCACCCGCCGCGAAATAGGTGAGATAGGCCAACTGCTCACTGCCGCTGGGGGCGAATAAGGCCAGGGCTAACTCAATCGAGGGATCCTTGCGCGTAATATCATCGTGCAGAAAGCCGAACAACTGCCCATAGCGGGCATCCACCTCGGGAAGCAGGCACAGTGCCGTCACGGCCGTCTCGAAGGCTGATAGGTCCAGCAACCGCTGGGCCACGCCAAGCGGTGAACTCTCCGCCTCGGTCGGCAGCACCCAGTCCGTGTCCCGCGTGCCGGACGGCGGGGCGACGAGTAGAGTAGGGCCGGCCAACACGTGCTCGATTTGTCCCGGATCCACATGCAGACCGCGAAAAGCATCCGGCGCCTGACCGCCGCCTGCCAGGCGCTCCTCGGACAACGCCCGCACCCGATCGCCGATCTGGGCAAGGGCGATCAGGAGACCGGCGTGCAGTGAACTCGGAGAGGCCGGGGTCAGGGGGCCCGCCGCGGCAACACTCATTGGCCGGCGCCGGCCAATTCTTCGCACAAGCGGTTAATAGCCGCTTCGGTTTCCGTTCCCCCCGTCCCGGCTGTTTGCTGCAACGCTTCCAGGGCCGCGGTCACCGAGGGATTGGGAAGAATCCTTCCGTTCTCCTCCAATACTTGTACAGCGCGCCGGGCCGTATCGGTGAGCACATCTGTATAGCCGGCGTGGGCAAACGCCGATAGCCGGAGGCGCAACAGATCGGGTGAGGGCTGA
>JAICHN010000198.1 GCA_025924845.1 Chloroflexota bacterium
TCGAGATCTACACGACCAGCGGCATTCCGGTGCTCTCCCCCGCAGCCTACCGCCTCGCGGTCAGCGGCCTGGTTCGCCACTCCCAGAAGTTCAGCCTGGAACAGTTGCAGGCTATGCCCTCCGTGCGGTTGGTGCGCGATTATCACTGCGTGACCGGTTGGTCGGTGCCCCACGTAGCCTGGTCGGGGATCCGGCTCCGTGACCTTCTGGCCGCGGCCGGCCCGCTCCCTGCCGCATCATTCGCTCTGTTCCATTCGGCGGATGGCAGTTACACCGAGAGCTTGAGCCTGGACCAGGCCAACCTTCCTGATGTGTTGATCGCCTACAAGCTGAACGATCGACCGCTCTCCCACGAACAGGGCTATCCTTTGCGCCTGGTAGTGCCCGAGATGTACGGCTTCAAGAATATCAAGTGGCTGGATCGCATTACGGTCAGTGAGGAACTCGTCCTCGGCTACTGGGAGCGGCGCGGCTACGCCAATGACGCCTGGCTCGGCCCGCGCTCCAATTATGGGAAAGAGTTCGGTCCCAACGGGCAGCGCTGAGTTTGGTGGCGCATCACACCGCAACCGCTTCTTTGACGGTGGCGGGCGCCTCGACGATACTCCGGTGGAGCAGCTGGGGCGATCGTCCTGGGTCGGCCAATGCCTCCGTCTTGTCAGTCATGGTGAGGAGGAACGCATCGACAATCGCCGCATCCCACTGCTCACCCCGACCTTTGCGGAGAATGACCGCCGCGTCCTCGATCTTCATGCCGCGCCGATAGGGGCGGTCGCTGGTCATGGCATCGAAGCTGTCCGCCACCGCGATCACCCGTGCCCCAAAGGGGATAGCGGTGCCGCGCAGCCCGTCGGGATAGCCCGCGCCGTCCCACCGCTCGTGATGATGCCGCACAATCTTGGTGCCGCGGGCAAAGTCCGCATACCGCTTCAGCAAGGTATCCCCGTAGACTGGATGGGCCTCCATCTCCAGGCGCTCCTCGTCGGTCAGCCGCCCTGCTTTATTGAGGATCGCATCGGGAATGCCGATCTTCCCTATATCGTGTACGCGCGCCGCCGCCACAATGAGCGTTACCTCTGGACCATTCATGCCCAATTGCTGGAGAATTGCCGCGCTGTACGCGGTAACGCGCCGTGAGTGGCCGCCGGTGTAGGGATCGCGCAAGTCGATGGCATCCGCCATGTTTTCCAGCAGTTGCCGCGTGCCGTCTTGCAACTCGCGGAGAATCTTGAACGCCTTATAGACCAACGCGGCAGGGACGACCAGCAACACCAGAACCCACTTCCCCTCCCCGGCCGCCATGGCTCCGAGCAGTCCCACGCAGTATTGCATGCCCTCGGGCAGCGCTATCTCCCGTGCCGTAACCAACAGCACGCGGAAAGGTGGGTCATTGCTCATGGGCGCCAGGGCCAAGGGCAGGGTAAGCGTATCTAAACAGGCCATGGCAAGGGCAGCGGCAGCCAGGGCAATGGGCCAGGGCATGACCGGCCCGGCTGCCTGGACGACGAAGGCGCTCAACAGGACAGTGATGATCCGTCGCCCAGCCTCCGTGGCTATATCGCTCGGAAAGGCGCCGCTCACCCTCCGCATCATTACTTCACCGCAAATGGAGCCAATTCCGGCGGCGGCCGCGGCAATGAAAGGGGAGACAAGCACGGCCAGCAGGTAGTACACGATAGTGAACAGGTTCACCTTGGTCTGGTGCCGAATGTGAATTGGATACTCGTAGCTCACGACCACCGCGCCGGTGAGCCCGATCGCCACGGCGATGGTCGGCAGTAGGGCGGCGCTCGGTGTAATCGGCGCCCGAATCCAGGCCAGGATCAGGCTGAGCAGAGCAAGGCCGGCGGTAGCCAAACCCACGGTGGGTTGCGGCAACAGCGCGGCCCAGCCCCGTCGTCCCCCCACCGGCCTGTCTATTGCCATGATCCTCACGCCCCCCGTGGTTCCGCATGACCCATGCCGTCGCTCTAAGCAGTACCCGGCGAGTATAAGACAGGCCGTCGCAATGGGGTAGTACCCGTTTGGGTGGCGACGCACCCGCCGCCGGCATGAGACGACAACCACCGCTCATGGTTGGCCGACAGGGATTGGCCCGCCCTAGCCGTGAACTAGACCCACCCGCGGGATCTCTTTTGTCCCCGCCGAGTCATCCCGCCGGTAACTACGGGCGCGTCCTTCGGCACGACCGGATTAGCACCCCTGGGTACTGCGAGTTTGGGCCGCGCGGTTTACGATGGTCGCGATGGGTCGGTCTCATGCCCCGGGAGCAGATGCCCTGTAATGATGGATAGTGAAAGGAAGTCGATCATCAAAACGTCAATCTCGCCTCGGCTACGTCGCACCACTCTCGCCGCGGCCCTGCTTGTGGCCGGTCTGCTCGGCAGCCCCCTGGCCATGCATCGCGCCGATGCCGCCGCTGCCTGTCGATCGGATCCTATACTGCTGGTAAACGGCGCGATCATCGATGTCGTATCGACCTTGCAGACAGATCCCAGCGCCGTGCGGGAACTGGACTACACGATCACGGTCTCGCCGGGGTCGCTGCTTGGTGCAACCCGTCTCACGGTCGGCCTGGGGTTCCCGGAAAAGGTTACCTACGTCTACAGTTCCCTGCAGCGGTGGGGTACCGTGGGAATCACGGCAACTGTCATCACTCAGCCCGGCGTAGCTCCATTTGCCACGACCGTGCAGGCTTCGTCGCTGTTAAGGTCCAGTTCCGCAAGCGGCCTAAGCAACACACAGGTATCCCTCACGCTCGGTGGCCAACTTATGCTGTAGCCGGCGCCGTGTCGATTCGAGGAGCCAACCAGGGGACGCGTTTCGGTCGGTTCGCCGACCAGGCGAAACGCGTCCCTTTCTCTGACCGCGCGGCAGCCGAACCCTGGCAGGCACGGCGCAATGGTTCATGCATCGGTCATGGGCCGAGTTCGATGAGATGACCGTCGTTACAGGTTAACGTCCTCGTAGAAGGAAGCAACCGGACAGTTCAAGCCGATACTTTCCAGGGTAAAACGATCGGCGGGACCAAAGGGATGGAGCGTCCACTGCCCATCCGGTTACAGGCGCTCGAAGATGGTGGCGAGTCCCTGTCCCACTCCGATGCACATGGTAGCCAGTCCATAGCGGTGCCCGCCCCGGTGCATCTCGCGGACCAGCGTGCAGGCAAGGCGAGCGCCGCTACAGCCCAGAGGGTGACCGATGGCAATGGCGCCGCCGTTAGGATTGACCCGTGCTTCGTCCAATCCCAGCTCGCGGATGCAGGCCAGCGACTGGGAGGCGAATGCCTCGTTGAGTTCGACCACGTCGATATCCTGGATGCGCAGACTGGCCCGGTCCAATGCCTTGCGCGTGGCGGGAATCGGCCCCAGCCCCATCACCGCCGGGTCCACCCCGGCCGACGCCGTGGCGACCACGCGCGCCAGGGGCGTGTAGCCCATCTCACGGGCCCTGCGCTCACTCATTACCAAAAGCGCCGCCGCCCCGTCGTTGATCCCCGAAGAGTTGCCCGCCGTCACCGTCCCGCCCGCGCGAAAGGCAGGCTTGAGCGCGGCCAGTTTCTCCAGGTTCGTATCGGGACGCGGATGCTCGTCGCGGTCGATCGTGACGCGCTCCCCTTTTTTCCCGCCCGCGACTTCCACTGGTACGATCTCACCCGCGAAGAACCCTTCTGCCTGGGCTCGGGCCGCGCGCCGCTGGCTTTCGTAGGCGAAGCGGTCCTGATCCTCGCGGGAAATCCCGTAGCGTTCGGCTACGTTTTCCGCCGTCTCGCCCATACTGAAGGGATAGTGCATGGCATCCAACCGGGGGTTATTGAATCGCCAACCAATCGTCGAATCCCATAGCTTCATCTGGTCACGCGGGAAGGCCACCTCCGGCTTGGCCATCACAAATGGGGCACGGGTCATACTTTCCACGCCGCCGGCGATAAAGATCTCGCCCTCACCCGCCGCGACGGCATGCGCGCAGCGGTTCACTGCTTCCAGTCCGGAGGCACACAGGCGGTTGACCGTCAGCCCGCTCACGCTGACCGGCAAGCCGGCGAGGAGGAGCGCCATACGCGCCACGTTCCGGTTATCCTCACCCGCGCCGTTGACGTTGCCCAGCACCACGTCATCCACCAGGGCACCGTCAAGGTGGTTTCGCTCGACGATGGTTCTGATCACCAGCGCCGCCAGATCGTCCGGCCTTTCGCGTTTGAGCACACCCCCATAACGACCGATCGGGGTACGAACAGCATCAACGATCACAGCGTTTTCCATGCCGGCATCCTTAATAGATAGGACCGTTACTGCCACTCGCCCACATACGAGCGGTGCGCGGCCAAGTAGTCGTTCACCAGTGCCGTAGCCAGGGAATAGGAACCGACGAGGGGATGGGCCATGAGTGCCATGACCGCCAGATCGCGCGAGCGCTGGGCTATGGCGTCGACGGTAAGACGCTCGTAGCGCTTAACGTCCTGGATCAGGGCCAGGGCATGCTCGGGCACCGATCCGATAGGCAAGGGAACGATGCCGGACCCGTCTACGGTACAAAACGCCTCGATGACATCATTATCCCCCATGCCCGGTAGGGTGCCGCGGTTGGGGGTGTTAAGCACCAGACGTGATGTGCTCCCGGCCGTAACGGCGCGCATGACGGCGAGCGCGATGCCGGCGTAGCCCTCACTTTGTTCGTTGTGTACGGCAGATCCCACTCCTGTGTCCATCGTGCCGCCCGTCTCGGCGCTCATGTAACTGCCCGCGCGCGTCCGAAGATAGTCCTGCAAGATAGCAAGTCCCCGCTCGGGATTGCGCCGAGCGTCGGCCTCCCGCAGATCGTCAAGCAGGATGGCGCTCAGACGCTGAATTTGCTCCGCGCGCGTGTCGCCCGCTCGACTGATATTGGCGACGGCACACTCGCGATAGTAATAGTAATAGAGGTACTCATTGGGGATCAGGCCAAGCAAGCGCAGTAAAGCCGGCTCGAACGGCAATTCCGGCATGGATGCGAGTGCATCGTCGTCGGCCAGGAGGCGCGGCAGCAGATCCTCTCCATCCAGGCGTGCCGCCGCGATCCAGGACAGGTGGTTCAAGCCGAAAAGGTCAAATGTCAGATCCTCGGTCCGATGACCGAGCGCACGCGCCACATTGCGTAGCATACTGGGCGGAGCATCACAGATGCCCGCTACCCGCATTGAGGGGCGTACCGCCGTTATGGCCTGGGTGACAAGCCCGGCGGGGTTGGTAAAGTTAATCAGCCAAGCAGCAGGGCAGATCTCAGCCATCCGGTCAGCGCAGTCTAGAATGGCGGGAACGGACCGCAGTGCCATAGCGAACCCGCCCGGCCCGGTGGTTTCCTGGCCCAGCACGCCGTGCTTGAGTGCGATCCTTTCGTCAAGGACCCGCCCAGACTCGTCGCCCACCCGGATCGTGGTCACCACGAAATCAGCCCCGGTTAGGGCCGTCCGAAGGTCGGTGGTTAGCTCCAGGGCAAATGGGTCGTCGGCGAGTCGGACAACTTCGCCGCACAGTGCCCCGATCAGATCCAACTTCTCCTCGTGTCGATCCATGAGTGTGACGGTACTCAGTCCCAGATCGGGCGCCTGGCGAACCAGCGCCTGCATGAAGAGGGGTGTCCGTACGCCCGCGCCACCGACAATCGTTATCTTCATCAGTGATCTACCTTTCGGTCTACGCCAGTTGCGCGCATCTCCGCTCACTCCGTTCGGGGCCATGCCGGCGGCATCCCCACCTTTACGATCTCCCAGGGCACGGTCATGGCAATGATACCGAGCGTGCTCCGGCGCGCGTCAGCGGCTACGAGCTTGTGCCGGGACGTGCCGGCTGATACCCGAAGCAGATCAGGCGAGGAAGACGGGACTGGCGATAGCCAACATGGCGCCTTCGAGGTTGCGCAATTCGGCGCGGTACCACCCCGATTCCGGCTGATTGCTTGTGTAAAGGCATGTACCACTGCCTTCCACCATCTGGGCATCCAGTACGGCGCCATTGCCCCTCAGGATCAGGCGAGCCGGCACGTTGAGGTCCGACACTGATACCTCCAGGCTGAATGGTCCTGCCGCCGGCAACGTGTCACCTGGTATGCCGGTCGCACCGCCGGCACGGGCGGTCAGCCGTAGGGTCGGCCCGCTGCTCACTACCATGTGGCCGGCCCGTATGCCCTCCACAATGGCCTCGCGGGATAACTCCCGCGCGTAGACGTACGTGGTCGGCACACCGGGTGCGAAGGTAGGCCGGCCCCCATGCTCATCACTGCCGCCGCTTAACGGCACGCGATAGCCACGCGCCAGCCAGGCGTCATAGAAGATCATACTGTTTTCATTATCCTCATCCAGTTGCCACGGGCTGTTCCACACTTCCACGGCATCGACATCACGGGGATCGACGTTCGCCATTTCCCAACGGCAGCCATGACAGATGGGGCTGCCGTCGGCCCCCGGGTGCGCGATGATCGCGACGGCCCCGGCCTGATGAATATCGCGCAACACGTCGGCGATGGTCCTGCCGGCCCTCCCAACCCACCAATCGATCAGGGTTTCCCCGCCGATGGCCAACATGTGTCCCTTGCGCATCGTCACTTCCATGCCGGGAATCGGCAGTACGCGGCCGGTGTCGATGGCCGCCACCTCGGTCAGCCCCGTGAGCGTATTGTGATCGGTGAGCACGAAGAAATCGAGCGACCGCTGCCGGATCGCCTGCCACAACTCCGCAATCGACCAGCGGCCGTCGGAATGATGCGAGTGCATGTGCAAATCACCCGCGTACCAGCCCGGTCCCGTATGCGGAATGGCGGTGGGCAGCGGGCGCGGCGACATCATCGCGCCCGCTGGTTCGTCCTCCTCGATCCAGACGCGCAGGCGATAGGTGCATGGCGGGCCTTCCAGCACATAGTTCAGATTCACCTCTGCTTTCCAGGTGCCTGCCTGTACTGGTCCGGGAGTCAATCCCGGTGTAGCGCCCCACGCGCCAAGGCGCGCGGGCGGCGGCGCCGTATGTCCAGGGGATCCGCGTAAGCCGGTCGGGTCGTGCAAGAATATGCCGATAGCATGGGCGTACGGACCGACCCGCGTGGGTTCGATCTCGAACGTCAGGTAGAGGGTGCCGGCGTTTTCGGGCACCTCAAACTCGTGGATGCGTTCGCTGTAGGTATCCTTGTGGGTTACCTCGGCACTGATTGCCAGCAACTCGGTTGCCATTATCCTCTCCATCTCACACTTAGCGCCAATCTCCCGGCCCAGGTATCAAGCGGCGTTACAGGCCCGCCCCCCATAGCGCCGGAAGCGCAGTGTCCACCACGACCAGTTTCCCGTGGATAGTGCCGGCCAGTCCGATTCGCGCGTCCTCCGTCTCAGGCTCCGTGATCGAACGGTATCGACCGCGCAACATGCGTACCGGCAAGACGACCAGCCTCGGACTCCGGCCCATCGTATCACCCCTAGTGGGTCACTTGTCACGGACATTGCCTTTGCCTCCTCCTGAAAAATGGCCGCGTTAGGAATGGGCGTGGGCTTTCCCCGGCAGCCATGTGGCAATCCATTCCTCGGCGTCAGACATCCCGCTCCGCAGCGCCGCGCGGCTCACCGCGTCGACGTCGACCGGCACACGCCGGAAGGTGACGCTTACCCCGGCCGCGTCACAATCCAGCAGGGCATATTCGGCATGAGGATTGAACAGACGCCGTTCCGGCCAGACGCTGAAATTCCAATTCTCGCTAATGCTGCCCGGATTGATCACCAGCCCATCACCGTGTCGGCGCAACATAGCGATATGAGTATGACCGCCGGCCGCTATCCCCTTACGGCGCCCATCCAGGATTTGATCTAATTCTTCGTAGGGCGTCGTGCTGTCAATCAGTTCGTTATAGTCGCGCGGCGATCCGTGGTAGCAGAGGAGCGTGGTCCCGTCCGGCAGGGGCAATTCGTAGGTCATAGGGAAGGAATCCAGATAGGCCAGATCCTCCGCCGTGAACCGCTCCGCGCACCACAGATCCACGGCGCGATAGCCGTCGGGGGAGCGCCGGCCGTCGCGGATCTCCACCGGCCAGGCATCCCAGTTCCCACGCACCACGGGACAACCCAGGGCGCGCACCCGCGCAATCACTTCACGCGGCTGCGGGCCGGTTATCGCCAGGTCGCCCTGGCAGATAATCCGATCCGGCTCGTGCGACAGCATTTCGGTAAGCACCGCGTCCAGAGCCGGGAGGTTGGCGTGAATGTCCCCAAACAGACCGATGCGCATTGTTCTTCTCTGCCTTTCTAGCCGACCGAGCTTCCCGAAAACGTGACGCCCTCCAAAATCAGCCGTTGGGCGAGGGCGAAGATCAGGAGAATGGGCAGGATAAAGATCACCACTCCGGCCATCAATGGCCCCCACTCCTGTTCATGGCCGCCCACAAACTGTTGCAAGGCAAGCGCCATGGTAAGCAGGTTGGGGTCATCCAGGTAGATCAGCGGGTTGAGGAAATCCTCCCAGGTGTTGATAAAGGTGAACACGGCGATCGCCGTAAGGGCCGGGACAGCCAGGGGGAGCACGATGGACAGCATGATCCGCCCTTCGCCGGCCCCATCGCTCCGCGCCGCGTCCGCGTAATCCTGGGGAATGGCAAGGAAGAACTGGCGCAGCAAGAAAATATAGAACGGGCTGCCGAAGAAGCTTGGCGCGATCAGCGGCCAGTAGGTATTGGTCAGATGTAGATTGCGCCAGATTAGGTACACCGGAATCAGCGTGACGGTGCTCGGCAAGAGGACGGTGGCAAGCATGACGGCGAACAGCAGGTCGCGCCCGGGCCAGCGTAGGCGGGAAAAGCTGTAGGCCACCAAGGTACACGAGAAGAGGATGCCCACCACATTTGAGGCCGCGAGAATCAAGGAGTTGGCGAAGTAGCGGCCCATCGGCACCGCGTCAAACACATCGGGATAGTTGCCGAAGGTCGGCGGCCAGTTGACCCAGCGTACAGGCACCTGCACGATCTGCGCGGTGGTTTGGAACGACGCCAAGATCATGTAGACGATAGGTAGAACAAGCAGCAGGGTCAACAGCACCAGCAAGGCGTAGGTCACACCGGCTTTCAAGCGATTCCGTGCGCCGAGTGATAGACGTACAGCGGGCCGCGAGCGTTTTGAGGGAACCAGTGTACCCCTTCGTGGGGTGGCGGAAGTGGTCAACGCAGGATCCCTTCGTAGTAGACCATCCGCCGCGAAAGGAAAAA
>JAICHN010000199.1 GCA_025924845.1 Chloroflexota bacterium
CCCAGTCGGCATGCGTCCACCGGCCTTGAGTCGGCCCGTCAACAATTGGTGCGTCGGTGGTGAGTACGAGAGTGCTCATGTGCCGCTCCAGCTTACAGGTCCTTCCGCGCAAGCACGCAGCTTGGGTCTAGTATCCATTGTCGCACAGTGTCATCGTGTCTGGCCGGAAAACGGGCGGGGCGGAAGCAGACGACTGTGCCGCTTAATCCCCCGCCGCCGCGTGGCGAAAGCCCATGGCGTAGAGAGCGGCGTAGGCGCCGTCGCGCGCCAGTAACTCGGCGTGCGTGCCCTGCTCCACGATTCGGCCCGCGTGCAGCACCACGATCAGGTCGGCGTTCTTGATGGTCGAGAGGCGATGGGCGATCACCAGGGCGGTTCGCCCCTGGAGAAGGCGGCGCAGGCCGCGTTGAACCAGCAACTCGGTGAGGGTGTCGATGTTGGCGGTCGCTTCGTCCAGGATCAGCACTCGCGGATCGGCCAGCAGGGCACGCGCGAACGAGATCAGCTGGCGCTGGCCCACGCTGAGATTTTGGCCGCGTTCGCGGATCACGGTATCGTAGCCGGTGGGTAAGCGGCTGATCAGTTCGTGCGCGCCTACCACCTTCGCGGCCTCCTCCACCTCGGCGTCCGTCGCTTCCAGGCGCCCATAGCGGATGTTCTCGCGGATCGTGCCCGTGAACAGAAACGGCTCTTGCAATACCACGCCGATTTGGCGGCGCAGCGAAGATTGCGTCACATCCCGTACGTTGTACCCATCGATCAGTACGGCGCCGCCCTGTACGTCATAGAAACGCTGGAGCAGTCCGGCGATAGTGCTCTTTCCGGCGCCGGTCGGGCCAACGATGGCGGCGGTCTTCCCGGCCGCGATCCTCAGGTCAAGATCGTGCAATACGGGCACGCCAGGATCGTACTCGAAGGCGACGTGCCTGAACTCCACATTGCCCACGATGGGCGGCAATTCCACGGCGTCGGGCTTATCGGTGACCTCGATGTCCAGGCCCAAAATCTGGAAGATGCGTTCTGCCGCCACGGCGGAGCGCTGCAACTGGGTGTATTGCTGCGTGAGGTCGCGGATGGGGTCGAAGAAGCGATTGATATACAGCGTAAAGGCCACCAGCACGCCCACCTCTAAGTGGCCTTGCGAGACCATCACCCCGCCAAACACCACCACCAGAGCGATCGCGACCGCCGCTACCACCTCCACCAGGGGCAGAATCAGCGCGGAGATGCGGGCCGATTCCAGATTGGTATCGAGGTTATATCGATTGAGATCGTCGAACTCGGCTCGGTTGCGGTCCTCACGCGCCAGGCTCTGAATGACCCGCATCCCGGAGATATTCTCCTGCAGAGTGGAATTGACCAGCGAAATGGCGGCGCGCGTCCTGCGGAATGAACGCTGCGCGAAGTGCTGCCAGAAGGCGGCGATGCCGAGCATCACGGGGATCACCGAGAAGCTGAGCAGGGCAAGCGATGCATTCATGCTGAGCATGATCCCAATGATTCCCACCAGGGCGACCATCGAGCCCAGTATAGAGAGCAAGCCGGAACTGAGCATCGTCTCCAGCACCGCGATGTCGCTTTGCAGGCGGGACATCACGCGGCCGACCTCGGTACGGTCGAAGAAGCTGAGCGAGAGGCGCTGTAAATGGGCGAACATGTCCGAACTGAGCCGATAGAGCATGCCCTGGCCCGCCCACGACATAGTCCATACCTGCCAGTATTGCGCTTGCCACTGGAGGACATTGACCGCCAGCAGCACCAGGCAAATGACGCTCAGTCCGCTCAGATCTCCGTGCTGAATGTACTGGTCGATCGCCAGGCCGATCAGATAGGGATTGGCAAGGTTGGCGCCGGTATAGATCAGCATCAGCGCCGCGCTGCCGATCGCCGCCAGGCGGTACGGCTTCACATAGGGCCCGAAGTTGCGCACCATGCGCGTATCAAAGCGGGCTACCTCGTCCTCATCCAGGTGCGCCAGCAGGTTCCGCCGCATCACGACGCGGCGTTTGGTCACGAAGGAATCAACACTCATCCTGCTTTCCCTCGCGATCTACTCTGGCCCCCGCGCAGTGTGTGCGCCTCGAACTCGTCCTGCTCGCGCAGTTGCAAGTCGTAGAGCCTGGCATAGGGGCCGTTGCGTTCGAGCAGGGTGTCGTGAGTGCCGCGCTCGACGATGCGCCCATGGTCGAGCACCACAATCTGATCGGCGCTCTTGATCGTGCGCAACCGCGAGGCCACCACGAAGGTGGTGCGACCGTGCATCACCACTTCCAGCGCCTGCTGGATCAGGTACTCGGTTTCCATGTCCACACTGGAGGTGGCATCGTCCAGCACCAGAATACGCGGATCGCGGAGCAGGGTTCGGGCAATGGCCACGCGCTGCTTCTGGCCGCCGGAGAGGGTTACGCCACGTTCGCCGACCAGGGTGTCGTACCCATCGGAGAGGTTGCGGACGAAATCGTCCACCCGCGCGGCGCGCGCGGCGGCGAGCACCTGCTCCTCCGTCGCGCCTTCCACGCCGTAAGCGATATTCTCGCGGAGGGTCGCATTGAAGAGGAACACATCTTGCAGAACAAGCCCCACGTTGCCGCGCAGCGAGGCGAGCGTAAGATCGCGGACATCGATGCCGTCGATAGTGATCCGGCCGGACTTCACGTCATAGAAGCGAGGCAACAAATGCAAAATGGTGCTCTTCCCGCTGCCCGTGGCGCCGAGCAGAGCAATTACCTGGCCGGGACGCGCGTCGATGTTCAAGCCTTCCAGAACCGTCGGCCCATCGCCGTAGGCAAAGCTCACATCCTCGAAGCGGACATGGCCGCGCACCGTAGGCAGGGGGCCGGCATCGGGTGCGTCGGCAATGGCCGGAACGGTATCGAGCACCTCGAAGATGCGCGCTCCGCTGGAGAGCCCTCGGGTGAGCCAGGTCACCATGAAGCCGAGCGTACGCACGGGCGTGCCCAGCAGAAGGACGTACTGGCTCACCGCGACCAGGGTACCCAGACTGAGCCGGTGTCCGATCACTCCCGCGCCACCGATCCAGATCACGGCAACGGTGATCGTGTTCATGACGAAAATCATCAGCGGCTGATTCCAGGCCGACATGCGCATCGCATCGAGGCTGATCGCGCGAACTTCCCGGTTCTTGGCGTCGAACTTTTCATTCTCGAACGGTTCACGGGCGAATGCCTTGACCACGCGTACCCCGGCCAGACTTTCCTGCATCACGGTACCGAGGGCCCCGGTCTCTTGCTGTGCGGCGGTCCAGAGCGGGCGAAGTTTGCGTGCCACGGAGACGGCGAGGAAGCCCAGAAAGGGGACGCAGATCAGGGTGACCAGGGCGAGGGGCCAATCCAGAATAAGGAGGATCACGGTCACGGTGACGAAGGTAACCGCGGCCAAGACAGCGCGGGTGATCCCCAGCACGATGAAATTACGCACCGCCTCGATATCGACTGTCATGCGCGACATCAACTGTCCGGTCTCGGACTCGTCGTGGTAGGCGAAACTCAGTCGCTGCAGGTGATCGTAGATGCTTGCTCGCAGGTCGTAGGCGACACTCTGCGAGACGCCCTGTGAGAGGTAGCCCTGGCCATAGGCGAAGAGACCGCGCAAGCTGCTGCTGATCAGAATGCCGATCGCCGCGAGCACCAACTCACCGCGATTACCGTGACGCACCCCCACATCAATAACCCAGGCCAAAAGGGTGGGGAGAGCAAGGGCGAATCCCGTGGAGAGAAAAACACAGGCGAACATGGCCATGGTGCGTCCGGTATGCGGCCGAAGTAAATCGACCAGACGCATATAGACCCGCCAGGTTGCGACCACTTTGGTGCGCCAACCGGCAGGGTGCGGTTCGGACATCGCCATCAGAAGGCGTTCCTCCTCCCAATCATAGACGCGAGGCGGAGCCGAACGGAACCAGACATCTCGGCTCGCGCCCGCGCCCGGTCCTTAGGTTGACCGGGACTCAAGCAAGGCGCGCCCGGCTGCGGGCGCGGCGGCGCAGTCAGCCTTCAGTGTACCGCATTATTGGTCCTGGCGGTTCTATTCGGCTCGGATCGAGCGCGCCTCACGTTTGTGGAACTGCTCGGCCACGACCCAGGAGCGCACTCGACCACAAACGCGAGGGGCACCCGCTCGGAACTGGAATTACTCCAACTGGAAGAGCGCACGACCCCGCAAGGCCTGCCGCAAGGCGGCGTGGGCACGCCAGGCCCGTGCCACCCAGCTTGGAGGCTTCGATTCCCCGTCAACGGATTCGAGGGCAACACGCGTGGCCAACTCCAGGGTCAGCAGCAATTCAAGACGGAGTCCCTCGGCGGCATGCCCATTATCGGTACGGGTCAGCCGATAGCGCTCGGGCGCGGCGCCCAGTTGGGACTGCAGCACCCAACCAGGCCGTTCCGCCAGTTCCCGCAGCGGCGCCACCTCGTAGTCCTGTCCCGCGGCGGCAGCCACCGCTAATTCATCAAGTTCGAGAATAAAGAGATGGGAGAGTAGGTCGTTCAACAGGGTGCGGCCCGCGCCGCCGCCACGCCAGCGAAGACGAAGGCCGGGGCCGGCGGAGCAGAATGGTTGGCCGAGCTGGACCGCCGCCCCTCCGGGCCGCGTGTAGCGCTGCTCGCACCAATCGGACAACACACCCGGCTTGACGCCCGTCGGCCAGGTAAATGGTTCCGTCCACATCCTCATGAGCCGCCCTACCTTTTCTTTCAGTACTACGATCACAAGGCCGCGCTGCTTACGCATAGCAAAGCCGCAAGCAGCCGGTACGTACACCTTCTCGCGCGACATGAGCGTGCGCGCCGACCACGAAAAAGCGGGCATGGACGGCAGGTCGGCGGTCGGCACGCACTCTAATCCGACCCGCGCGATCTGCTGCCCACGCTTCCGCGGCCGGCACACTGCGTTGCCAAGTATGCATGTCCCGTACAGGTGAGGCCACGAAGTTGACCCACGGACAACCCACGGAAAAGCCGCTCCCATGTGGTATGCTCGTGGTGGGCGCTTCCGTCTCGGCCCGGCTTGAACGGCTCCGTCGGCGCATTATGGGCGGGAAGACGATATCCATGAGCGTAAGCGAGCCTCTCCCCTTCGGAAACTTGCTACGGCGTTCTCGCTTGGCGGCGGGCCTTTCCCAGGAGGCGCTGGCTGTCCGGGCCGGGCTGGGTGCGCGCACCGTCAGCGACCTCGAACGCGGCGTAGCGACGCAACCGCGCCTGGAGACCGTGGATCTGCTCGCGACGGCCCTGGCCCTGGACGACGATGCCCGTGCCGACCTCCGCGGCGCCGCCCGTCCCTCGGTGCTCCTGACCACGGCTCAGCGTGGCCGTGCCGCCGTGTCCTCTCCCCCTGGTCCGGCGCCCTTGGTAGGGCGTGAGCGTGAACTGGCCCTGGTAACGTGCTTGCTGGACAGCTCAAGCCACGTCACGCCGCCCCTGCTGCTGCTGGGTGGTGAGCCGGGGATCGGTAAGTCGCGCCTTCTGCACGCGGCGGCCGAGCAGGCAACGGCGCGGGGTTGGCGCGTGCTGATCGGGATCTGCCGGCGCGGCGGCGGCCAGGATCCTTATAGCCCCCTGATCGATGCGGTGGCGCGGTACTTGCTCACCCTTCCTCCCGAGCACGTGCGAACCAGCCTGAAGGGATGTGCCTGGTTGATACGCCTGCTCCCTGAACTGGGCGATGTGCTGGAGCCGTTGCCGACCCTTCCCCTTCCGCCCGAACAGGAGCGCCGGCTGCTGTTCGCCGCCATGGCCCGCTTCCTGGCCAACATCGCCGGGCCGGCAGGTACGCTCCTCATCCTTGACGACCTGCAATGGGCCGGATCGGATGCCCTCGATCTATTGGCCGCGCTGCTGCGAGCGCCCTTGCCCCCGCCCGTTGAGGGGCGGGACGCGCCGCCGGCCGGAGCAGCGAATAAGGGCGTACCGCGCGTGTTGGGCGCCTATCGGGACACGGAGGTGCGACCGGCCGATCCACTGAACTTGCTGGCGACCGACCTGACGCGGGAGGGTCTGGCACGGCAGCACCTCCTTGGTCCCCTGGCGCCGGATGACGCGGCCGAGTTGCTCGCGGGCTTGCTGGCCGGCACGCGCTCCGCCCAAGATGCCGCGCTGGTTGCGCAAGTGGTGGGGCGCGCGGGAGGTATGCCGTTCTTTCTGGTCAGCTACGCGCAGGCCCTGCGCGCGAACCAGGATCAGGAAAGAGGGGAGGCGACCCTCGACGCGCCCCCATGGGACGTGGCGCAGGGCATACGCCTGCGTGTGGCGCTTCGGCCGGAGCAGACGCGCAGGCTTTTGGGCATCGCCGCGATCATCGATCAGCCGATCCCCTGGGCATTGCTCGTGACGGTATCCGGACTGACGGAGGAGGAGGTGCTGACCGGGCTGGACGATGCCTGTCGAGCGCGGCTTTTGATCGAAGACGAGCATGGCGCGTACACCTTCGCGCATGACGTGATCCGCGAGGTAGTGGAGAGTGACCTGGGCACGGCGCGGCGCGCGATGCTGCACCGGGGGATTGCCGAGGCGCTACGAGCCGATTGCTCCGGTGTGCCGCCGGAATTGCCGGCCTACCATTACGCCCGCGCCGGCATGCGGGACAAAGCCGCGCGGTATCTGGAGCAGGCCGGAGATCAAGCATGGGCTCGACGCGCCCCCGGCGCCGCGGAGAAGTACTATCACGAGGCGGTAGACGAACTGGACGCCCTCGGCAAGACGATGGACGCCATTCGGGTACGCGAGAAGTGGGCCGAAGTGCTGTACCGATCCGGACAGAATGAGGCGGTAATCCAGGTCCTGGATCCCGCCGCTCACGCGCTTGATGCCGCCAACGACTGGGAACGCCTGGCACGCGTTTTGGCCCGAATCGGCTGGGCGCATTCCTGGCAAGGGAGGACGCGGGAGGGTCTGGCCCGTATTCAGGCGGTACTGGAACTGATGGAGCGCGGCAAGCCACCCCAAGCGGCCGTTGCCCTGTCCACACTCTATGAGGCGGTGGGGCAACTCCAGTTCGCTGCCGACCGCTATGGTGAATCGCTGGCGGCGCACAAGCGCGCCGCCGAATGGGCTCATGCGGGCGGCGATGATCGCTTGCGTGTGCTTGCCGACGGTCACAGCATAAACCTCCTCCAGCTGCTGGGACAGCTCGGGGAGGCTCTGCGGGTGGGGCGGGAAGTGCTGCCGTCGGCCGAAGCAGTGGGCGACCATGATGTTTTACGGCGGACGCACTGCGATCTGGCCTATCTCTATGCCCTGCGAGGGGCCTTCACGTCCAGCAAACAGCACATTGAGCGCGCCTTCAGCATCTCTACCCAGCTGGGTGACGCCGGAGAGCAGGCGATTACGCTCACTATTCGCGGCCGGCTTGCCACGTTATGCGGGGACTGGCAGGATGCCCAAGCGGACCTGGACCAGGCGCTCGTGCTCGGCCGAGCGATCAAGCGGCTGGTGACCCTGGCCTACACCCAGGTTGCTCGGGCGGCCCTGGCGCTGAACCAGGGCCGGCGAGCGACCGCCACCCTGGCCGTGCGGGAGGCCATCGCCGCGGCCGAGCATACGGGTGACCTCCAGGCCTTGCGCTGGGCGGCGCGGGTCATGGCCGAACTGGATCTAGGGGCGGGCCGTACCGCGGCGGTCATCGCGCGTCTCGTCCCACTGCTCGATCGCCCGGGCAAGGAGGAATACGACGTCACGACCCTGCTCCCCGTGCCGGCAGCAGCCCATCTGGCGCGGGACCAGGTGAGCCAGGCCGAGGCTCTGATCGAGCAGGCGCTCACCCGGGCCAGGCCGGAGGAAATGCAGCTTGTGCTGGTGGACGCGCTGCGTGTGAAGGCGTTGGCGGCGATGCGGCGGGAGCAATGGGACGAGGCGGCAGGCGGCCTGGAGGAAGGGATCGCCCTGGCGCGGAGCATGCCCTATCCCCACGCCGAGGCACGGCTGCTCTACATCGCGGGCGTGCTGCATGGGCGGAAGGGAGAGTTCGAGCCGGCGAGGGAGCGGTTGGCGGCGGCGCTGGCGCTGTTCACCCGACTGGGGGCACGCGCCGACGCGGCGCGCGCTACCTGGGCGCTCGGCGCCTTGCCGGGAACGTCGGCGGCACTACCGGAATAGGATGCCCGCTCGACTCACACGGTTAGGTTCTCGATGCCGCTTCCGCCTGATCGGGTGATCCCGAATCATGGCGTCGATCGGCGGCGACCGTAATCGCTTTGCCCAGCGTTCCCCCGTAGATCCAGTGCGCCAGCACCATGACCAGAGGGCGATCCGGCCGATCGTGTTCGGGTGGAGGCAAGACGCCCAGGGCCGGGATCCAGCCTTTGTAGCTAATCGCCCAGAGCGCCGTCCCGAAGACCATACCCTGCAGGGGGGCGCGCTTTCGCAAGGGGAAGCGCCGATGCAACACGCCGAACAGCGCGCCCATGCTGCTGCCGAAGCCAAGATGGAGGACGGCGGCCAGGAGATCCTGCGTAATCTCTTTATTGTGGTGAATGCCGACGGCGTGCAGCAGATCCTCACTCAGGCGCTCGGGCGGTTGAACTCCCATCAGTCCCATTCTACGGGCGCCGATCATCTCGACGCTCATCACCAAGGTGGCGATGAAGCCGCTGATTCCGCCATCGATTACGGCCGCCAGATCTCTCTGCATGCCAACCTCCCCACGCGCGGTCTGACCATTCGCTAAGCACGATGGTACCTCGTGCATGGTAAGGACGCCTGCCGGTGTCAAGCTCGGGCCAGGGTGTCAAATGCCGTACAAACATCCCTCTCAACCGCACAGGCACGGTTATACTCGGGGTCGGAGCTCTGCAGCGACGATCGGCGAGATCGCTCAAAAATAGAGCAGAGGCGGGAGAAACCATGAGCGTGGCCAAGGGATGGGAGCAAGAAGCGGAGAATTGGGTGCGCTGGAGTCGCACGCCGGGCCACGACGCCTACTGGTATTACGGCGAATCGTTCTTTGCCGAGATCGTGCCGACTTCCGGCCGCCGCACCCTCGAGATCGGTTGTGGCGAGGGCCGCGTGGCGCGCGATCTGATCCGACTCGGTCACACCGTGACGGCGGTCGATGCCTCCCCGACCTTGCTCCACTACGCGCAAGAGGCTGACGCGGCGGGAGACTACATCCTCGCCGATGCCGCCGCGCTGCCGTTCCCAAACGCCTCGTTCGATCTCGTCGTC
>JAICHN010000200.1 GCA_025924845.1 Chloroflexota bacterium
CCACGACCACGTTCATGCCTAGCGTCATGATGATTGGCGAAATGCCCAGGACCGCGATGCCGATGCCGTTTAGTAAACCGACCAGCACACCCAGCAAGATGAGCACCGGAATAACCCAGATCAGGGGGCCGTTCTGTCCGCCGCTCAGAATAGTCAGGACGATGCCAGAGGCGCAGAGCACGTAGGGAATCGAAAGGTCCACGCCGCCGCCGATGATCACGAAGGTCTGGCCCAAACCAACGATGCCGATGAACGACGACTCGATCAGTAACTCTTTGATGTGCGTGGGCGAGGCAAAGCCGGGTGTAAAGGCGGTAGTGATCAAAAACATGGCAATGGCAATGGCGTAGGCAAGCACGATCGACCGGTGGCGACCGTTGATCCCGGCCCAGGTATTTCGGGCAAGGTTGGCCGGTGCGGAAGCAGTCGGCCCGACCGGCGGGCTCGGCATGGTGCTCATACGACGCTCTGCCGGCGGACTAGAAAGGCGGCCAGCACGTTGAGCAGGACGGCGAAGATCAGGAGGACGCCTTCAACCAGTGACTGCCAGTTGCTGTCTATGCCATAGATAAAGATCATGCTGGCAATCAGGGTAGGAATATAGGCCCCGGCAATGGTGCCGCCAAATCCGCCTCGCCCACCCACCAGCGCCGTTCCGCCCAGCACGACCGCGATCACCGAGGTCAGAATATACTCCGGTCCAACGGTCGGGTTACCGGACTCGGACTGGGTAATATAGTAGAGCGCCGCCAGGCAAGCAATCAGTCCGGCCAGCGCGTAGGTAGTCACGATTGTACGCACGACCGGCACGCCGGAGAGGAACGCGGCCTCCTGGCTGGAACCCACGGATCTGATTTCGTACCACAAGCGGGTGCGCTTGAAGATCAGCCAGAATATGGCCAAGAGCAGAAGGAGCCAGACCGGCGTACCGATGCCCAACCACAGGCCGTTGCCGAAATTGGACCAGTTAGCCGGTACGCTGCCGCCGTTGGTCGGCAGCACCCAGAGGGCCGCGCCGCCAAATACCGACGAGGTGGCCAGGGTGACGATAAACGGTTGCATACCGGTGACTCCGATCAGAAAGCCGTTGATCGCGCCCGCGACGGTTGATCCGATAATCAGCGCGGCCATGACCAGCCACATCTGAGTGCCGCCGTCGCCGAAGTGGAGCGCGGCCAGGGCGGTGACCAAACTCAGCAAGCCGCCGCCGGAAAGGTCGATCCCGCCGGAAACGATGACCAACGTCTGGCCGAAGGAGATCAAGATCAAGATCAGGGTCTCGCCGGTAAAGATATTCAATTCGTTGATGGTGTACACGCCCGCTTGTTTCGAGCCGTAGAGGAGCACCAGAACAGCCAGAATTATCCAGGGCGTGAGGGCGAGGACGGCGCCGCTTCGCAACCAGTCGGCGAGAGTGCCGCCAATGCCGGCGCCGCGCGATGGGTTTACTCCCGCCGCAGGCGGCGGGTCACCGGGCGCCCGATGCAACATCGCGTCGATCGGCGGATCAGCCGAATTCATACGAGGACTCCGGTCTCGGTAGCCGAGACAATGGAGGCGCGCAGGATATGCTCCTCGGTCATCGCCTCTCCCTCGAGGGTCGCCGTGACTGTCCCGTCACTCAGCACCATGATGCGGTCGGCCACGTGGATCAATTCTTGCATATCGGCGGAGTAAAAGAGGATCGCGTAGCCGCGTGCCGCCAGATCGCGCATGAGTTGGAAGATATCGGCCTTGGTGCCGACATCCACGCCCCGCGTAAGGTCATAGAGCAGCAGAATATGTGCTCTGGTCTGGAGCAACTTGGCGATCACGACCTTTTGCTGGTTACCTCCCGAGAGGCTGCCCACCGGTTGATCCATGTTCCGTGCCACGACATTGAGTTGTCGCATCGCGCCGGCCGCCAGGGTCCGTTCCGCCCCTCGGTCGAGAAAGCCGAAGTGTGAAATCCGCGACAGAATCGGCAGCACGATATTCTCGCGAATCGGTTTGGGCAGCAGTAAACCCTGGTTCTTTCGATCTTCGGGCACCAGCGCCAAACCGATCCCGGCGGCGAGCGCATCGCGTGGATTGGCGATCCGCACCCGGCGACCATTCACCTCGATGGTGCCCTGGGCATGGTGTATGCCGTAAAGAGCCAGCACTAATTCGGCTTGTCCCTGGCCCTGCAGCCCGCCGACGCCTAATATCTCACCTTCATGGAGATCGAATGAGACATTGCGCAAGCGAACGCCGTGCCGAAGGTCGCGCACCGAGAGAAGAACACGATCCGTGATCGTCGATGCGCGGTCAGGGTAGAGTCGGTCGCGGACCCGGCCGAGCATCATGCCGACGATCTGGTCGTCGTCCAGTTCGCGCATCGGGCGGGTTCCCACGTGCTTCCCATTGCGGAAGACGGTACAGGAATCGGCAACCTCGCGCACTTCGGCCAGGCGGTGAGAAATATAGATCACCGTCACACCGTTGCTCGCCAGC
Source organism: Chloroflexota bacterium (assembly GCA_025924845.1). The sequence continues at coordinate 2,476 of JAICHN010000200.1, forward strand.
CTTTTGCACAGACGGAGCAGCCATGCCACTTCCGGCGGCGACAAAGCCGAGGTCGCCTCGTCGAGGATCAGGATACGCGGACGCTGTGAAATAGTCTTCGCAATCTCTATCAACTGTCGTTCGGCAACCGGCAAACCACGCACGATCCGGTTCGGATCGACTGCCGGCAGTTCCAGTTCCTCAAACAGCTCCCGCGCGCGCCGACGCAGGGTGGAGGCCGAGATCGTGTGAAGGATGGTCCGATCTTCGCGTCGGAACCAGACATTCTGGGCCACGGTGAGGTCTGGGATGAGCGACAGTTCCTGAAACACGGCGCCTATGCCGGCAGCCCAGGCCGCGCGGGTTGTGAATGGTGACCGGCTTCCTCGACAGAGCGATCGCGCCGGAATCGCCGCGCACCGCACCGGTCAGCACCCTGATCAGCGTGCTTTTACCGGCCCCATTCTCACCGAGGAGCGCGTGGACCTCGCCGGGATACGCCGTGAAGTCGACCTTGTCGAGCGCGACAATGCCGCCGAATGCCTTGCTAAGGCCAACAACCTGTAGGGCGGGCATCCCGCCAGGGCCAGGCACGGATTGCATCATGACGTTCCCGCTCACCGCCCGGCGCCACCGCACGGGACCTGCTCGACGCCCCGGCCATCTGGAGCGTCACGAAGAGTATAGTTTTGTGCCCAGGTGTCCGTCAACAGTATACGGAGGTCCATGGTCGCGAACAGGCGTCGTTCCGCTCGTTATTCGAGTTCCTCAGCCTCCATGGCGCCGGCCTCTTTCGCTTCCAGGTGATCGACGCGCTGTTGAAGGTCGATGACGGCCTCACTCAGAATGCGAATGGCCTGGGCAAGGTACTGTCTGCCTTGCAGCTCCTCATCGGTTACCTCTACCCGAAGATCATTGATCAGCAGCTGGAGGTCATTGATTTGCTCTTGAAAGTCAGGCATTGCCGCCTCCACTCTTATGATGCATGCTTCTCGTTGTACATCGCATGGTCCGCGTATTCAAATAAAGCGCCATAGGTCTCGCCGTTGGTAGGGAAGATGGCGATGCCGATACTCACCGTAATCTGGATAGTGCCCTGCTCAAGCTGGATGGGATCCATCAGGGCAGCGCGGATTCGGTCCGCCACATCCTCGGCGCCCGCGTTGCTTGTACCGTGAACCAGGATGGCAAACTCATCGCCCCCCAGGCGGGCCACGGTGTCCGAGTCGCGCAACACTGCCCGGGCTCGTTGTGCCACGAGTTGCAGGAGGTGGTCGCCCGCGGCATGGCCAAGGGTATCATTGACCGACTTGAACTTGTTGAAGTCCAGCAACATCATGGCGAACGGAGTGCGATACCTGCGGCCGAGCGACAGCAGCTGTTCCATGCGATCGTAGAATAGGGCTCGATTCGGCAATCCGGTCAACACATCGTGGTGCGCCAGGAGGACAAGTTGCTTTTCGCTCTGGCGAAGTGATTCGAGGAGGCGCTCGCGCTCGAGCGCCGCGATCAGCAGCACCGCCCATTGCCACACCGTGTCGGCGGCGGCGGTGCCCTGCGTCTCAAGGGGCGTCATAATCGCCAGGACACCCCAGTCGCGCGTGGCGGTCTGCAAGGGAATGACTATGACGCTCTGCCGGTCATCGGCCTGCCGTGCCGGTTCGAACAGCTCCAGGGGAGGGAACTCCTCCGGACGATAGGCAGCGGCGGGCGTGAAGTCGAGTTGGGGACTACGGGTGTACACGCTGGAGATGATCAGTTCGCCTCCGGCCACGTCGTCGCGCCAGAGCCCCAGGCATGCCGCCTGGGCCGCAGTGACGCGTAGCCAACTCAGATCGCGCGGGCTGCCGTCGTTCTGCTCCAGTAAGGTCTTGCTCGCATTGTAGCTCTGATGCTTGGTGGCCTCGGACTCAAAGCCGCGGGCCACGGACGGGTAGCGCACGGCATAGATCAGTTCAACGCGCATTTCATTAAGCAGCACCTCGATGGCGGCTCGCGTCTCGGCCCGCTTGGCGGGCGATGATTCACACTGATCCCGTATGTAGTCCAGCATTCGGCCAAAGGCCCGGCTTACCTGTTCGATCGTCGCCGCCCCGGCAACGATGTGGCGCCAAGCAGGCGCCAGCGCACCAGGAGTGGGCAGTGGTTCGCCGCGTACTACACCGATTGATGCCGTAACAATCCGCGCCACGGCATCGTTTACGGCGGGCGATTCCTCCGCCGGTCCTTCAGCGGCGCCACTGACATCTACCGTCATGGCGCGGATCAGGGCGTTCATGGAGTCATCACGCGACGTGGCAGGGTCCGGCGGATCCGGCGTCTCGATGAGGCCCGACCAGCAACCGCAGGACTGCCGGTAGATAACCCTGGCGGGCACCAATACTGTTGGGGTTGGGTTTGAGTCCCCGGTGAGTCGCGCCAGGAGGGTTTCGGCCGCGACCGCGCCCACGTCTTCCGGCTTCATCTGGACCGTGGTCAGGGCAGGGGTGTACAGGGCATTGGTTGGAGAATCATCGTAGGAGACGATAGCCAGGTCGGCCGGAACCCGGTAACCGGCTTCCTGAACCTTCGTCATCAGCGCCAGGGCGTTGTCGTCCGTGGCCACGCACACCGCCGTGCAGGGCATTCCGGCCGCCAACATGGCCCCGGCGGCGATGATCCCGCCTACGTCGAGATTATTCGGCGCCTCGAACAGCAAGGCGGGATCCGGCTGTAGCCCGGCCGCGCGCAGCGCATCCTGATACGCCAGGTATCGTTCGTGCCCGTCGTGATTGGCGAGACAGCCCATAAAGGCGATCCGAGTATGGCCGTGACCGGTGAGGTGCTGAACAAGTTCAATGATGCCGGAGCGGTTGTCCGGAAGCACGGCTGGAATGCCGAGGTCAGGGTAGTGGGTGCTGACGGAGACGATAGGCTTCCCGGTATCCTGGATACCGAGCAGATCCTCGCGCCGCACGGCGTCGAGGATGAGGATAAAACCTTCGATGCTGTCCCAGGAGTAAGGGACATAGCGATTTGGTTCGAAGCCCAGAACCGGATCTTGCCAGAGTTGAAGGGTTCTTACCCCCACGACTCGGCCCCGGTGTTCCGCCACGACGCGCTGGATTCCCGAGACAACGCCGCCACAATACTCGCCGCCGAGCACCAGGCTGAGGACCCCGATCGTTGGTCCGCTCGATGTCGCGTTCCGCATAGTGAGCCTTCCCGGCAGCCAACCACGGCAACGTGTGTAGTAAAGGTAACACTATATAGGCTCGGTTAGCGCGCCGTCCGATCTGGAGGCATTCCTTGTGGCCGATCTCAGCCGGCAAGGATACCTCTTCCGAGTGACATCCTACTCTAAATGGGGCGATCGACGCGGTACCTGCATGGGGGCGGGGGGATCCCCCCGCGCAGGGGATGTCCCACGCTCGAATATCCTCCATTATGGCGGTAGGGAATGATCAGGTAGAGCGGAAAGGAGGGGGGCCGGCAAATGTTTACTTGTCAGTGTGACCGGTGCGGCGCGGCGATCACCGACATCCTGTACCGCATCATACCGAGGGTTCATCGCTTCCAGGTCATCGCGGATGAGCCGTACTTGCATCCGGTTGACGAAACGACCCGGACCACCGACCTTTGCACCGCGTGCTACCACGAATATCAGCGGTTCAGCGCGCCGCTGCCGCGTCCTGACGCCAAAACATAATGGCCAACAGATACACGGCGCCTAGATTAAGGGCGGCTCATCCTCTTGCTTGGCGGCCTGCAATGGGGCGAGGAAGATGGGGACGCGCCCGTGCCGCTGAATGTGGCTGCGCACGTCGGGGTGGGCCAGCCGCCCGAACGCATGAGGGCGTCGCGCGCCAAGCACAAGGCCAATTACTCCCGCTTGAGCGGCGCACTCGGAGAGGGCCGTGCCCGGCGGACCATCCACCGCTTTGCTCTTTATAGTGGGCACCGGTGTGCTCAGGGCGGCAAACTCGGCGCGGAGCGCGGCCTCGGCAAGCACCAAGACCATGCCGCCTTCCTCGGCCGTCTCCGCCATAGTCGTGGCCGGGATGGCAAGGGCATACATACCGCTCAGCATGGTGTGCTCGTCCAGGACGTGCAGAAGCACCACCTCCGTGGCGTGCTGCTCAATGGCGATGTGGGCGGCCTGAGCGGCGACCACGCTTGCCGTGCCGAGGTCCTCGACGCCCACGATGAGAATCCGCGGTTCCGGCATTCGACATCCTCCTTTGTCTGCTACCTGAGTATACCCACTTGAGCCGGCAGGCCCATCTCCCGCATGTGATTGATCGAAACCGATACCGTCCCGCGCTATGGCAGAGCGAACCGGCGCGCCGAAGAGCCGAACGCAACCATGCACAGCACAATGCAGAGCGCGGTCAGGCCATAACCATCTATACCGCTCGCTAAGCGTCCCACGAGGTTGGCCTTCGCGCCCCAACTGATCTTTTCGGCGAGGGGGAGCGCGAGCATCAAGAAGGCAAAAAAGCCGACTATGTGGCGCGGGCGGCGCGGTTGCTGAGCAATGCCGACCAGCAAGATGCCGATGCCCGGCAGCAGCCACGTCAAGTGCATGTTTTCGGTGAACGGCGCGCCCAGCATCAGCACGCTCAGCACCGCATAGAATTGGAGGACGCCGGTCCTCCGGTCATGGGGCTCGGGCTGCCTTAGCAAACGCCAGGTCAGGAGGGCGGCAATCAGCGGGAAAATGCCCTCGCAGGCGAGCAGAAGGAGAGCAGCCAGGCCAGACGGCTCGCGATCGAGGGCCGGTGCGAGCAGCCGGCTGAGCTGGCCGTGGAGGGACTGGTTGAGCGGCAGGACGCCAAACGCGTTAGCCCACCCTGCCACCACTTCGCGATATTCCCAGACCATGGCCGGTCCTACCGTAACGATAGACAGACAAATTCCGGCGGCGGCAGTCCCGATGAAGGCACGGACCAGCGGCCAGGCCCGGCGCAGAATGAAATAGAGCAGAATGATCCCTACGGTGGGCTTGATCAGCGCAATCGTCCCCAGAATGATGCCCGCGGAAGTCAGGCGGCCACGGCGGTAGAGTAAGTATGACGACAGGCACAGCACCGTGATCGTCAGGTCAATCTGCCCGTTGCCAAGACCCATGTCGAGCGGGAAGAAGCCGTAGATCAAGCTCAGGCAGACCAGTTCTTGGAAGGCACGCGCCCTTGACAAGCGAATCACCGCTACAAAAAGTATGGCCAGCATCGTGACATTGAGCGCATCCCACACGGCAAAGGCAAGACGCAAGGGCAGGGCGGTGAGCGGCAAGGTGAGGAGAGCGAGTGGAGGGGGATAGACATAGGGGGTGGTGGACATTTTGAGGATCTGGCGCAGATTCGTGCGATCGAGGAATTGGAGGGCGGGGGCGTAGATGTCGTGCCCATGGTTGGCGGCGCGCGCGGCGCGGAGGACGGCGCGAAGGTCGGCGCCGGTGCCGGGCACCGCGCCGTGCAGGACTTGCAGAACGAAAAACGTAAATATCGCGACGAGTGTGGCGACAAGCACGGCGTAGCGTTGCGCGGCCGGGGCGATGTCGAGGGCGCGCGGGAGAAAGGCCGGCCGTTCACTGAGGATCGGCAGCAGGGCGGCGCTGCCCTCACGGGCCTCGACCCGGCTAAATGTTCGCAACCTCGGTCATCCTTATAGTGTGTGGAAAGTAGGAGCCGGCCAAACGGCCGTAGCGAGTTGAGGACATGAAAAAGCGGGCAACCCGTCATAACGCCGTGTGCCCGCAGTCAATGGTGCCGAGGAGGGGACTCGAACCCCTATGAGCGTAATGCTCGCTAGCCCCTCAAGCTAGTGCGTCTGCCAGTTCCGCCACCTCGGCATGCCCCTCGCAGTATATGGTCTGCCGCACACCGTGTCAAACCATATTCAACATAACATAATGATGCGGTTGACAGGTGCATGGCTACGAAGTAGACTTTCCTAGGAGCATGACCAGGGCCGCTCTATGGGCGGTCGCGGGAAGGCGCATTGGTTCCTGGGGACCAGATGCGTCGTTTGTCATGCTGTTGGGTTCACTTGAGGCTTTGAATAGGGAAAGTATCCGATGTAGGTTGGCGACCCTTATGGGGCGGCCTGTGCGGGCATTTTCGATGTTATGGTAGTCGATGAGAAGTGGGCTTGTGGCCCACTTTTTGTCATCTGCGTGCCAAAATGCGGGCCGGGATGCGTCCAACTCCAGCGATACGGGAACGGGAGATGCCATGAAAAACGACTTCCTCACGGCGATCCTACAAATCACGGAGGAGAAGCATCTACCCAAGGACATTGTCATCCACGCCATCGAGTCGGCGCTCACGGCAACCTACAAGCGAAACCTTGGCCAGGTGCCGGAAGTGCATGTACGACTCAACGAACACACCGGGGAGTTCCGCATTTTCGCGGAAAAGCGCGTGGTGATCGATGTCGAAGATCCACGGGTAGAGATCTCCTTGAAGGACGCTCAGGAGTTTCCCGAACCGGTCGGACTGGGTGAGGTGATTGAAGTAGAGATCGAGAAGCCGAGCGATTTCGGACGGATCGCGGCACAGACCGCGCGACAGGTCATCGTGCAGCGAATCAGCGAGGCCGAGCGCGATACCCTCTATGCGGAATTGGTCGGCCGTGAAAACGATCTGCATCCGGGGGTGGTGCAGCGAATCGAGGCCGGAAAAGGGGTCATACTCGATCTGGGCAAGATCGA
>JAICHN010000201.1 GCA_025924845.1 Chloroflexota bacterium
CTGGAATCGCCTCGCCTGCGAATTGGCGCGGATATCCTGTACCATCCAGCTTTTCGTAGTAAGCTGCCGCGATATCGGGGACCGCCTGCGGGCCACGAGTCCAGGGAAGCTGAATCTAGAAAAGTTGAAGCTGTGTGACTGAATTTCTTCAATTCCCTCGTCGTCCAGGGTGCCCCGGTGTATGCGCAAACCGTGTAGTTCGGCTTCCAGCAAGACGGGTGCCGAAAGTAGCAGTTCTCGGCAATCTTGGCTGCATACTGAAACCGGTTTCGGATCAGTTCGAGTTGCCGCTAATTGGCACAGATCCAGGGGGCATCTCACCTCCGGCATCGCTGCACGTGAGCGGGCCGCTGGGGAGGCACGGGAGCGCCGGCAACCCAGACGACAGAGAGCAGGAGGGAATGTGGCACATCGAGACAGATCGCTATGGCGGAGCGGGCAGGCGCCCCACCATAGCGATCTGTCTGGACAGGATCGACTGGCCGCTAATACCCTGGGTATCCGCCGCTGCCGGCGTTGCTCCACTGGTTGCGAGTCGCACCCACCGTCGCCACCGTCCAGACGCCGCCGAAGTCCTTATAGCCCTGGCCGGTTGTCTGGCCCGCCTTCTGATCCCCAATGAACGTATAGAGCGGATGCCCCTTGTACGTGACCTGCCACCGGCCGGCACCACGGGTGATCACCCCGATTCCCTTGCCGATGCCGGGCGCCACGGCTGCGGTCGCAGTGCCCTTAGCCACCACCAGCGGGAACCAGAACTTGAGGCAGGCGCCCGTACAGCCAATCTTGCCGTTGCGGTCGAGCGAGAAATGGTAGAGCGTGCGGCGTTGCGCCGTGATCAGGATCTGGCCCAGCCTGGCATCATGCGTGATCCTGATCAGGGCGGGCTGCGGCTTGGGGCCGGAGGCCGCGTGCGTGGTGGCGGTACTCAGCACCAGCATCGCTGGGATAGCGAGAGACAAGGACAGGCGTCGTATGACATGCATGATGGACTCCTTCTTCTTGAACTACATAGAGGCACTGAATCTTATCGCTGCTGGGAGGGGACGGTGCGCCACGGCGCTCGCTGTCGTCCCGGCGCAGGACACCACGTTCGCCAAGCGCGGCTTTCAACCAGGCAGCGGTCTCGGCTAATGCCGGCACGCCGCCGGAGAGGTGCCGACACTCGTCGGGATCGCGATCCGCTGCCAACGCGTCGAGCAGTCGGTTTACTTGCTCGCGCGCAGCGGCCGTCCGCGAACACGGCCTCCCGGCCCGTACTCGTCCAGCGGCGGGTGTGACGTGCCCTCCCCATGACGCTGACCAGCGTCGTCGGTTACCTTTGGCTGCCATCTCTCGAGCAGGATGATGTCTCATTCTCCTTTGCCCTTTGCCCGCTCGGGCCGTGTGCTCGCTGGTCGGGCCGTTTGCCTCGACACTTAGCTATACGAGGTCAAGGCGGGCTGAGGACGCATGGCGCGTGCGTTGACACGCAAGACGTGGAGCTAAACCTGTAGGGGCCGGTTTTGATTTGGTACGGAAAGCCGGGATGTCGATCCATCGTAACTGGCTGCGTAGAAATGAGTGAACGTCCGATCAAACGAACAAGCTTGTCACTCACCGGCCGTGGATGCATGCGCACCGGCAGAACCAAACGGTCCGTGTGTCTCGTGTACAGAGTAGTGCCTGGTGCTTATGTTGAAGCAGAACAACACCGACGATGCCGACCGCGATGAGGAGTTGGCGCACCGGCTCGTGCGCGGTGACGCGGCGGCGCTGGAGGCCATAGCGGCGCGCCATGGACGGGCGGCCTACGGGCTGGCCCTGCACATGCTGGGCGATCCGGGCTGGGCCGAGGAAGTAGTGCAGGATGTGCTCCTGCGCCTGTGGCGCCGGCCGCAGCGCTACGACCCGGCGCGGGGCGGCCTGCACCCGTGGCTACTGCGGGTCACGCATAACGCGGCGGTGGATGCGTTGCGGAGCCGGCGGGGCACCGCGCGCACCTTCGATGGCGACGCTTCTGCGTTGGAGGAGCTATCCAATGACGGGCCGGACCCCTTCACCTCCGCGTGGGACGCCACACGCGCCGAGACGGTGCGTCGGGCCCTTATCGCCCTGCCGGCCGAGCAGCGCGAGGTGGTGGAGCTGGCGTACTACGGCGGGTTGAGCCAGGCGGAAATCGCCGCGCGAACCGGGCGGCCACTGAGTACTATTAAGACACGGACACGCCTGGCCTTCCGTAAGCTGAGAGAGGTGCTCCACAATCATGACCTGTGAACGTGCATGCGAGGAGTTGCCGGCTCTGGTTTTGGGGGCGTTGCCGGCTGCAGAGGCTGAGCCTGTGCTGGCGCACGTGCGCAGCTGTGCGAGGTGCGCGCAGGAACTGCGGACGCTACTGCCCTTGCGGGATGCGCTGAATAGCGCCGTCCCCACGGTGGAGCTGCCGGAAGGGTTCACGGAGCGGCTCACGGCGCGAACGCGGCCGGCGCATCTTCGACCCGTCCGGCGGGGACGTGCGCTGGTGAGGGGGCTTGGATGGGCGCTCGCCGCAGCCGCGGCTCTTCTGCTCGCGCTGCTGGGAACGCATCTAGAGCAGGTGACTGGCGACCTGCACCAGCAGCGCCAGGACGCGGCGCAGATCGCGGCGCTGCTGTCCCGCTCTGACGTAGTGCCGGTTGCTATGCGGGGGTACAGTTTAGGCGCGCAGGGACGCTTGTACGTCGCGCGCAGTTGGGACGAGGGGGTGTTGATGCTCGGCCACTTGCCTGCCCTGCCTACGGGCAAGGTGTACCAATGCTGGCTGGAGGGACGGGGAGAGGATTGGAGCGCGGCGCTCATGACATCTGTGGCGGATCGCGCACTGGGCATCTATCTGCACCCGCCACACGGGCTGGGCCGCTACACCGCCATTGAACTCACGATCGAGCCGGCCGGCGGCAGCCGATCACCGCGTGGGCAACGCGTGCTGACCGGGCGGCTGCGCTGAGGCGACAACCCTCCAAGCGCGGAGACGGCGCCTGCTGCTCCTTCGGACGGCTTACCGCGGGCCTGGAACACATGGTCGCTGTGCCGCCGGCGCATAGGCGCGCGTCATGGCGTGCTCGGGCCCGATTGCCTCATCCAGGGGCGAGGCCCTAAATGGGTCATGCCACTTCAAGCCGCACCTTGAGACGAATGACTGCCCCGGCGCGATTCGCTATGTACTTCTCGTGTAACCGCGCGACGTATACTCAAACAAACCAGATGGGCAAGAAAAGGTACCAAGATTTGGAGAGGCTATGGCCCAGCCTGCGCCGCAACCGCCGTCACTCGCGGGGACCGAGGACATCGATCGCGCCGTCGCCCGCACCCTGGCCTATTTCGCCCTCTTCTCGTATAGCCCGAGTCCATGGGAAACCCACCGCTACCTGCATGGACTCCGCGCCGCGCCGGACCACGTGCTTCGGGCGCTGCGTCGGCGGTGCCTGCCGCCGCCCTGGCGTGAGGCCGGTGCCGCCCTGCCCCCCGAGGGGGGAGCGCCGCCGCCCGACCCGGCCCGCGCAACGGGTCTGGCCCGGGCACGGCGTTACGGGAGACTTCTCGGCTACCTTCCCTTCGTGCGGATGATCGGGCTTACCGGCTCACGGGCGATGGGCGGTTCGGATCTGGATGACATTGACCTGATGATCGTGAGCGCGCCGGGCCGAGTGTGGCTCTGCCGGCTGGGCGCGGTCATCGCGGTGCGCCTAGCGCGGCTCGCCGGCGATACGCTCTGCCCGAACTATGTCGTGGGGGCTAATAGCCTGGAACTGCCCGAGATGACCATATACGACGCCCACGAATTGGCCCAGATGATCCCGCTGTACGGCGGGGCAGTGTATCGGGCGCTCTGGGCCGCTAATCCCGCCGTGGCCGACTTATTGCCCAATGCCTGCCCCTTCCCGGACCCGTTGGAACAGCCGTTGATCGGTCTAGGCTTGCTGAAGGGCACCCTGGAGCGGCTTCTCGCGGGACGCCTGGGGCAGAGACTGGAGCACTGGGAGCACGGCCGGAAGGTGGCGCGCCTCCGCCGGCAAGGTATCACGTCCCCCGAGATAACGCTCACCGCCGATCAGTGTAAGGGTCACTTCGACGGGCATCGGGCGCGCGTGCTTGCCGCGTATGGCCGCGTGTCCGCTAAGTTCCAGGGAGCGTAAGTATGGCGCAGCCGGATATCCTCTTTACCAATGCCTATCACATCAGCAACGATCACCACGAGCAGATTACCATGCGCCCCTATCCGGCGCTCGGACCGCTCTATGTCGCCGCGTATCTGCGCGAACACGGCTACAGCGTTGATTTCTTCGATTCGGTCTTTCAGACCAACGAGGATGCGCTCCTTGAAAACGTTCGTTTGCTAAAGCCGCGCTTCGTAGGAGTCAGTGCCCTGGTGATCGGACGCGCCACGGCAAAAGAGCAGATTCGGCGTCTCAAGGAAACCGGGTGTACGGTCATCGCGGGTGGTCCCGACCCCTCGATCGTTCCCGGCACGTATTTACGTGAGTTCGGCGCGGATTACGTGGTATTGGGCGAAGGCGAGTATACGGCCCATGAGTTGCTGGACAGTTTGACCGGACGTAGCGGACGGCCAATCGACGAGGTAACTGGGATAGCCTTTCTCCGCGACGGAGCGGTCAAGATGACCAAGGCGCGCGACAAGATCAAGGATCTGGATGGTCTGCCCTGGCCCGCCCGTGACCTAATGGACTTTACGCCCTATCTCACGGCGTGGCGGAGCCGCCACGGTTACTCGTCGGTCCACTTGCTGACCAGCCGAGGGTGTCCCTTCCGTTGTAACTGGTGCAGCAAGGGCGTCTATGGCAAAACGTTTCGCGCGCGCGATCCGCGTGACGTGGCCCGCGAGATGCGCTGGCTCCAGGACACCTACCAGCCGGAGCGCCTGTGGGTGGCGGATGACCTGATCGGGGTGAAACGGCAATGGGTGACCGCGTGGCATGACGCGGTACTGGAGGCCGATGCCGCCATGCCTTTCGAGTGCCTCTCGCGGGCTGACCTCCTCACCCCTCAGATGCTGGCGGAGTTGCGGGAAATCGGCTGCTTCCGCGTCTACTTCGGGGCCGAATCCGGCTCGCAGCGCATCCTCGACGCCATGCAGAAGGACACCAAGGTCGAGGACATCCGCGCCGCGTCCACTATGCTCAAGGATGCCGGGATCGAACGCGGCTTCTTCATGATGCTTGGCTACCCACCCGAGGATCTCTCCGATATTCGCCTTACCGAGCAAATGTTGATGGATATCGTGCCGGAAATGGTGGGCTTTAGCGTGGCCTATCCATTGGAAGGCACCCCGTTCCACGATAAAGTGAAGGCACAGATTCCCTTGCAGGCCGAACAGTGGCAGAGCGGGAACGAAAACCGGGTGCTGTTCAACGCCGCCTACTCGACTCGGTTTTATGCCGCCACTATCCAACGGCTCCAGGCGCGGCTGCGCTTGAAGCGGCGCAGGCGCTTCGACCGGAAGGTGCCCATTGACGCGGCTAAGGTGCTCTATTACTCGCTCCAGGCGGCTCGGGCCCGCCGCGACCGCCGGCCGCGTACGCTACCCCAGGCCGGACCGGGCTTTTCGCACAATGGTTGAGGCGCACCAGCGTGCCGCCGGCGCCTTTAGCGCGGTCGCCCCAATTTACGACGGGGAAACCGAAGCCAATCCGGCCGTGGCTCACGTGCGCCGAATCGTCCTCCGCCGACTTACCAAGCTATGGCGCCCCGGTGAGCGAGTAATTGAACTTGGTTGCGGTACCGGAGTCGAAGCGGTCGCCCTGGCCCGTACCGGCATTCTGGTTACCGCGCTCGACGTGGCGCCCGGTATGCTCGCCCGGACCGAGACGCGTTGCGGCGAGGCAGGCGTAAGCGAACGGGTCAGCCTCCACCAGATGGCGGCATCCGAGGTGGGCAACCTCTTGGCCTGCAATGTGCCCGGATCCTTCGCGGGCGCGTACTCCAGCTTTGGCCCGCTCAATTGTGAACCGGATCTTGAATCGGTGGCCGCCGGCCTGCATCAGTTGATCCGCCCCGGCGGACGCGTGGCGATTTCGGCGATCAATCGGTTCCATCCCTTTGAGAGCGCCTGGTATGCCGCGCATGGCGACTTCAAGCGGGCAACCCGCCGCTGGAGCGGCTATGCCGAAGGCACGGTATCACCCACTCTTCCCGATCGCGTGCCCACTTACTACTACACGCCCCGAGCTTTCGCCCGCCGCTTCAAGCCCGGTTTCCGTGTAGTCTCGTGCCGCGCCCTGCTCCTCTTCCTCCCCCCGCCCTACCTGGCGCATCTGGGCGCCCGGTATCCACGGGCCAGACGCTGGGCGGCACGGCTGGATCGGAGCATGGGGGATTGGCCGATCCTTCGCGGCTTGGGCGATCACTTTCTGATCGAATTGGAGCGGCGATGAGCACCGGGGCGGAGCACTATGCTGATCTTCTATAATCCCCGCGCGGCGATCTCCAAGGCCCGCGTCCCGATGTCCATCATGGCCCTCGCCGCCGTGTTGGACGGCGAGCGAGATTACGTAATCGTGGATGGCAATATCGATCCCGATCCGGAGCGGACCATCACCGAGACGATCGAGGCCGCGTCCGGCCCTCATTATCTGCTCTGCACCGTGATGCCCGGCCCCCAGCTTTCGATGGCCGTGCCCCATACACGCTCACTCAAGCAGCGCTTTCCCGACCTTACCGTGGTATGGGGAGGCTACTTCCCATCCATGCATGCCGAGGTGACGCTCCGCTCCGGCTACGTCGATTACGTGGTACAGGGTCAGGGCGAATATACCCTGGTCGAGTTACTCAATACGCTGGAGCGCGGCGGCGCCCTGAGCAAGGTGGCGGGTATTTGGTACCGCGACGGCGAGGTGATACATCATACACATCCCCGGCCGCTCACCGACCCCAACACCCTGCCCCGTTTCCCCTACCATCGGCTTCCCATGGAACGCTATTTGGGACGTACCTTCATGGGAGCGCGCACCGTCTGCCACCATTCCAGCGTTTCCTGCCCCTTCCCGTGCGACTTCTGCGCCGTAATCCGTGTGTTCGGCCGAGCGTGGCTCGCCGAGACGCCGGCACGCCTCCAGGACACGCTGACCCACCTGAAGGACACCTACCGCGTCGACGCGGTGGAGTTCTACGATAATAACTTCTTCACCCATGAATCACGAACCCTGGAGTTTAGCCGGCGCGTGGCGGGCATGGGCATTTCTTGGTGGGGTGAAGGCCGAGTAGATACCCTGCTCAAGTACAAGGATAAAACCTGGGAAGCGATGCGGGCGGGCGGCCTGAAATCCGTCTTCATGGGCGCCGAATCAGGCTCTCAAGAGGCGCTCAAGCAGATGCGCAAGGATCCGTTGAACGTCCACGACACCATCGCCATCGCCCAGCGCTGCCAGGCATACGGGGTGGTGCCCGAGTTCAGCTTCGTGCTGGGCAACCCCCGCGACCCGCATGGCGATATCGTGGACAGCATAGCATTCATCCGCCGCCTCAAGCAGATCAGTCCAGAGTGTGAAGTCTCACTCTACCTCTATACTCCGATGCCGGGCGGCGCCCTGTATGACGAAGCGGTAGCCCAGGGCTTCGCCTATCCGGATACGTTGGATGAGTGGGTGAGCGACCGCTGGCTCCGCTTCGCCGGGATGCGCGACCCACAAACGCCCTGGTTGCGCGCTCCGGATATTCAATTGGTCCACGACTTCGAGACGGTACTCAATGCCCGCTTTCCCTCGCATACCGATATCAAACTGACCCGCCTCCAGCGATCGATGCTCCGCGCGATCAGCACCCCGCGCTACGGCCTGAAGATCTATCGCCGTCCGCTGGAGCTTCGCGCCGCGTTGGCTCGTGTGCGCTACCGTCACCCTCAGGTGGAAGGGTTTTAGGATGTCGGCACAGCCGAACCCCACCGTTTTCGCCAGGCGGGAAGGCGTAGTCGCCCGCCTGGCACGGCGCTGGTTTCGCGAGCGCTTCCGCCTGCTGCAGGCGCGGCGCTATCAACGACCCGATCGGGCCCGGGTAGGCGGCTTATCGCTCACCGTGGTCCCTGGGGTGTTTCACCCCGAGTTCTTCTTTGCCACGGCGCTCTTCCTTCGCACCCTGGCCCACCGACCACTGCGCCCCGGCCTGCGCGTTCTGGACATGGGGACCGGCTCGGGGGCGCTCGCCGTGGCCCTTGGCCGACGCGGCGCCTGCGTCACGGCGATAGACATCAATCCGCTGGCGGTCAGTTGCGCGCGCGCCAACGTGCTCGCCTACGGCCTCAACCGGTCGGTCAGCGTGCTGGAGGGTGATCTGTTCGCTCCCCTGGGCGACGAACGATTTGATCTGATCACGTTCAACCCTCCCTTTTATCCGCGCGCGCCGCGCGACATGGCGGATCGGGCCTGGGCGGCCGGTGTGGATTGTGAGGTTATCCGGCGTTTTCTGGACGAGGCGCCGAGTCGCCTCAGCGAGGGAGGCGAACTGTTGATCAGCGGATCGACCGAAGCGGCGTATACCGCCAATCTGGTCCGTGCCCTGGGCCGGCGCCTACGCATCGTCGGCCGCCGTGAGTTGGTGGGAGAACAGCTGTTTATCTTTGCCTTGAGGCCGCGCTGAAGGGGTCGTGCATGCGCGTGCTTGTCACCGGAGCGGGCGGATATACCGGCACCAGGTTAGTAAGGCGACTCCTCGCCGAGGGACACCAGGTACGCGCCCTGGTCCACAAGCCGCGGCAAGCGGCGGCCCTGCGTGAGGCAGGGGCGCGGGCGGTGATCGGCGACATCGCCAACCGGGCCGCCCTGGCCGGGATCGCGGTCAATATCGACCTTGTCTACCACCTCGTGGGCACGCTGGCCGGGGGCAACGAGGGTATCCGGCGCGTTCTGGTCGACGGCACGAACAATCTCATCGCGCAGTGCAGGGCGGTCAGCGGACAACCGCCGCCGATCATCTTCACCAGTAATGCTGTAGTGTACGGTGATGGGCGTGGGACCAAGCTTGACGAGCAGTCACCCTGCGCGCCCACGTTTCCACTCGGCCACATCACTCTGGAGGCCGAGGAAGTGCTGCGCACGGCAGGAGCGGAGCCCCAGGGCATTCGGTCGGTTATTCTCCGTTGTGGGGCAATCTACGGCC
>JAICHN010000202.1 GCA_025924845.1 Chloroflexota bacterium
CTCGTTCGGGTTGCCAAGGGCACCCACGAGGGGTGCCCCTACGGAACCTAATGGAACCGCCAGGATATTTAGGCCAAGCTGTACTAGGCTCGTCGCTGGTTGATCCGCCGCATTGATGGTTAACCAGCTGTAGCCCATGGGCGTGGGCACATCCTAGGCAGGGAAGGTTGTGTCACCCGGGACGAGGGGAGGCGGTTACTATCGCATATGCTAGGATTAGCGGGTACGTAGTCCTCCTGGCCCAGGCATGGAGAATCGGTGAAGCAGCCGGCGACGAGGGTGGTTCGAGCTACCCGACAAGCATCGACCACCCGCGTGGTGCGGGTCACCCGCCACGCGGAAAAAGCACCGCACCGACGGAGTAGGCTGCGCGGACTCCGACCTTTACTTATCTTGCTTATCGTCGGCCTGACGGTCTGGTGGGTCGTCCATCAACTGAGCGGTTCCGGCGGCGCGGCGGCTACCGATGCGCTGCGCCGTGTGCTTGGGGTGGCAACCTCCGCCCCTAACGGCACAAGCGCCCCCGGGCCTCCCACCGCGATCCTTGGCGGCGGAGCCGGCGCGGCCGGGTCCAGTACGCCGTCCAGTCTGAGCGTGGCTACGGCCTCGCGAACCCCAGCGGCTGTCGCGACCAAGCGCCCGAGCACCACGGCCACACCTAGGCCGCGGGCTACAGTGAAGCCGGCAAGCCCGTTGCTTACTCCGGCTCTGAAGGCGCTGCCGGCCACGCAACTCCTGCAAAACGACTATCAGGTGTTCGAGACGTGGAATAACTGCGGGCCGGCATCGTTGTCCATGGCCCTGTCTTACTTTGGGATAAACGAGAGCCAGGCGGTACTGGGTAATGCCTTGCGGCCCTACCAGAATTCGGTGGGTGACAACGACGACAAGGATGTCACAATGGAGGAACTTGCCGCCGAGGCGCGGAAATTCGGCTTGCTCGCCTACTACAGACCGAACGGCAACATCCACCTCTTGAAACAGTTCGTCGCCCTTGGCGTACCGGTCATTGCCGAGACTGTGATGACCATGGATGACGATATCGGCCATTATCGCGTGGTCAAAGGCTACAATGACGCGGCCGGCACGATCACCCAGGATGATTCCATACAGGGCCACAACGTTCAGTACTCGTTTGCCGACTTTGACTATATGTGGAAGAAATACAACTACGAGTATCTTGTGCTGGTACCAAAAGATAAGCAGCGGCAGGCCGAGGCGATTCTAGGGAAGAACCTCAATCCCAGGGCGGCGTGGCAAGCAACGGCGGCCATGGATCGGGCCATGCTGGTCCGCAACCCGTCCGACGTGGACAGCGGATTTAACCTGTCGGTCGCGCTCTACTACCTGGGTAAATACCGGCAGTCGGTACGGCAGTTCGAGGCGGTGCAAAGCCGGCTGCCGTTCAGAACGCTGTGGTATCAGATCGAACCCATCGAGGCGTATTACGCGCTGGGCGACTACCAGACCGTCATTGCGCTGTCCGATCAGGTCTTGAACAGCGGCGATCGCGCCTTCTCGCAACTCTACATTCTGCTGGGCGAGATCGACAAAAAGCAAGGGAATATCCCAGCGGCCAGGGCGGAGTTCCAGAATGCGGTGTACTATAACACGAACCTCAAGGCGGCACGTGACGCGCTGCAGTCGGTATCCTAAGAGCACTCTCAGTTCTTTTCCCGCTTTCATTACTGATCGCGCAGCGCTCTCATCTCGGCGACAATGTCGGCCACGGTTTTTCCCGATCCGACCCGGCCGGCGCCCGCGAACGCTTGCACTGTCTTCTCACGGCGCGGGCGGATACGCACGCCTTCGTCGGCGATTTCAAAGACCACGGTATCGCCCGCCGCCACGTGCAGGGCTTCGCGGATCGCGCGCGGAATCGTCACTTGTCCCTTACTGGTAATCTTTGCTTCGAGATACATCTCTTGCGCTCCTTCTTCCTCATTTGGCGGATGCCCCCGGAGTCAACATGGTAATACCTGGGATATCCCATAGTGCGGAAATCCGCTCATTTAGGCGCCTGTACCAGAATCGCGGGCTAGCGGCGGCGCAGGTAATCGCCATGCTGGTCAAGCCGGCGAAGGAGATTCGCGAGGCGCCCCAAAGCGGCGAGAAGCTGGGTCTGACCGAGGATGATCTTGCCTTGCCAAGCGGCTGCTGCGCAACTATGGCTACGCAACGCACCCTCAACTCGGGCATCCCACTCACGGCTGGGCAGCGGATCGACCTGGTATTCCAGCCCCTGATGCGACAGCAGCGCCGGTCCCAGGAGCAAGTGTTCCGGGAAGCGGTGGAGCAGGCAGGACTCCTGCCCGAGCCGGATCAGGAGAGGGCCATAGGCAGCTTGCTCGTCCTGGCGTATCATGTGCTTGGAGAGTCGGCGCTCAATACCATGATGGAGGAACTGCTGACGACGAATCTGTTAATCAAGGTACTGGGCGAGCATATCGAGAAGGGCTTCGAGCAGGGCGTCGTTCAAGCGCGGCAGGAAGATTTTCTCCACATCCTGCATCGCCGTTTCTCGACCGTTCCCGATCCGGTGGCCACCCAGATCCGGCAGGTAACCGATCCCGAACGGCTCTCTGCCTTACTTGACAGCGCGACGGACGCGCAATCTCTGGAACAATTCGCCCAAGCACTCGATCGTTAAGTCTTACTTCTCAACGATCGCGTCTCCTCGAGCTTTCCGACCGCGCCACCCTAACGATCGCCGCCAGGCTCCGCGCCACGTCCTCTTCGGTGGTGGCCCATGACGACACGCTGATCCGCATCGCCGCCTTTCCATGCCAGGTGGTACCTCCGCACCAGCAGGTACCCTCGTCCTGCACGGCGGCGATCACGCGCCGGGTGGTGTCGTCGTCACCAAAGTGGACCATCACCTGGTTGAGCACGACCTCGTTCAGGATCTCGTAGCCTGCCTCACGCAGGCCCGCCGCGAAGCGCTCGGCATGGCGGCAGCAGCGGTCGATCAGGTCCGCCAGTCCGTGGCGACCCAGGGAGCGGAGTGCCGCCCAGATCTCGATCCCCCGGCCGCGCCGTGACATCTCGGGTGTGTACCGCGCCGGTTCGCGTTCGCCGGACATCGGCAAGTAGGCGGCACCCTGGCCGGACATCGCCCCTGCCAGCACCTCGTCGTCTTTTACAAAGGCCAGGCCGCTGTCGTAGGGCACGTTCAACCATTTGTGGGCGTCGGTGGCCCAGGAGTCCGCCTCGCCCAGCCCCGCCACAAGGTGGGCGCGGCGAGGGCTGGCCGCTGCCCAGATCCCGAACGCCCCATCAACGTGGACCCAGGCGCCCGCCGCGTGGGCGATGGGCACGATCGCGGAGGCCGGATCGAATGCGCCGGAATTGACATTGCCCGCTTGCAGGCAAAGAATGGTCGGGCCGGAAATCGCCTGCACTGCCTCGGGCCGCATCCGCCCCTGATCGTCCACCGGTACCCTGATCACGCGGTCGCGGCCAAAACCGATCAGGCTGAGCGCTTTGAGGAGGCTGACATGTACCTCGTCGCCCACGATCACACTGATTTCCGGAGCACCGAAGAGGCCGCGCCCCTCGACATCCCAACCTTCGCGCTGCAGCAAGGCGTGGCGCGCGGCGGCAAGCGCGGTGAAGTTGGCCATGGTGGCGCCGGTGACCACGGCGCCCGCGCTGCCGGCCGGCAAGGCCAGCAGGTCGATCAGCCGGCGGAGCGCGATGGCTTCGAGGCGCGTGGCCGTGGCCGACTGAGTGGAAAAGGCCGCGTTTTGGTCCCAGGCGCCGGCCAGCCAGTTCGCGGCCAGCGCGGCGGGAAGGGTGCCCCCGGTCACGAAGCCGAAATAGCGCGGGCCGGCCGATGCCGTAGTGGCGGGCGAACCGATCTGGTCGAGCAGGGCGAGCACGGTTGACGCATCGGCCGGCTCGTCGGCCGCCTCGTGGTCCAGATCGGCCAACCGGTCCAGGGCTTCCCGAGTCGGGCGCACCGGGCGATCCGGCAAGCTTTCCAGATAGTCAGCCGCCCGATCGGCCGTCTCCCGCAATAAATCTCGCACGCGAACTATTCCTTTCAAGATGGGGAGTTTGCCATGGTTCTGAGTTGAGCGGCCCATGGGTCGCTCAACTCAGAACCAATCTTACAGTGGTTCGCCGGGCGGCAGGGCGCGCGCTATGGTGTTGTGGCGGGCGATAAGGGCGGGGAGAGCCAGGTCGAGCCGGTAGCCGGGGCGGATGCGTACCTTGCCATGAATGACACTCAGGTCTACCGTGGCCGGTTGGCAGAAGACCAGCGCCGCCACGGGGTCGTGCACCGCGCCTCCCGCCATGCCCAGGGTATCGGTACGGAAGCCCACGAAGTCCGCCGCCATGCCGGGGGCAAGCCTGCCGACGTCGTCGCGTCCCAACACCTCGGCCCCGCCCCGCGTGGCTAGACGGAGTACGTCATGAGCACTCAGCGCGCCTGGGTCGCCCCCTACCCGATGGAGCAGCATGGCTTGACGCGCCTCCGCCAGCAGATGCGAGCCGTCGTTGGAGGCCGAACCGTCCACTCCCAGTCCTACGCGCGCCCCAGCCGCCAGCATGGCGCGCAGCGGCATGATCCCCGAGCCCAGGCGCATGTTGGAGGTTGGACAATGAGCGATGCCGGTGCGCGTCACGCCCAGGCGCCTACATTCGTCCGCCGAGGCGTGGACGGTGTGTGCGTGCCACACATCACCGCCCATCCAGCCCAGATCCTCCATCAGTTCGATGGGGCGGCGCCCAAACTTTTCCAACGCGAAGCGTTCCTCATCCCGCGTCTCCGCCGCGTGAGTATGGGAATGGACCCCATATGACCGGGCCAGCGCGATAGTCTCGCGCATCAGATCGAGGCTGACCGAGAAGGGCGAGCAGGGAGCGAGGGCGACACGGGTCATAGCATGGGGCCCGGCATCGTGATAGGTTTCGATCAGCCGGCGCGAATCGCGGATAATCGCCGCTTCGTCCTCCACGACGCGGTCGGGCGGCAGGCCGCCCTTCGACTGACCGAGCGACATTGAGCCGCGCACGGCATGAAAGCGGAAGCCCAGATTCGCCGCGATCTCGATCTGGTCATCGAGCCGCGCCCCATTCGGCCAGATATAGGAGTGGTCGCTTGCCGTGGTGCAACCTGAAAGCATCAGTTCGGCGATAGCCGTGGCGGTGCTGACCCGAATCGCCTCCGGGGTGAGCTGGGACCATACCGGATAGAGCGTGGTAAGCCAGTGGAACAGATCGGCGTTTTGGGCGCCGGGCATGGCGCGGGTAAGCGTCTGATAGAAATGGTGATGCGTATTGATCAGGCCGGGCAGGATGACCAGATTGCGTCCGTCGATCACCTGATCCGCCGTGTCGGGAAGGGCGGCCGTGGGGCCGACCTGGGTGATCACGTGATCGACGGCCAGCAGAGCGCCGTCAACCCATTGGTGGTCCGCGTCGTCCATGGTGGCCAACACATCGGCATGGCGTATGAGCAAAGTGGCCATGGACCCGCGCTTCCCTCCTTTACGGGCAATACGCTTGGTGTTGTACCATGCCGACAGGAGGCGCGTCCTACTGCTCATAATTAGTCGATCATCGGGCTTGGCTCGTACACTTGGCATCGGTTTCTCCCGATTGTAGGGGCACCCCTTGTGGATGCCCTGGTTCGGGTCGCCAAGGAGGGCACCCACAAGGGGCGCCCCTACGGGACCGCCAAGCCTGGCCAAGAAGCCGTCCGATGAAATGCCTGGGATTCGGCATGCCGGGAGGAGGGGTATTGATGGGCGGACCGGTAACGCCGGCGGAACTGAGCAACGCGGATCAAGATCGCTTTACGGCGGCGATCGGCTTTATCTTCGAGGGTTCGCCCCACTTTGCCGCTCGCGCCTGGCTGCTCCGTCCCTTCGCGAGCGTCGCGCAGTTATACGCGGCGCTGTGCGCCGTCGTGCGAGAGGCCCCGGAAGCAGAGAAGCTAGCGCTTCTCCGCGCCCATCCGGATCTGGCCGGGAAGGCGGCGATCGCCGGGGATCTCACCGACCACTCGCGCCGCGAACAGTCGTCCGCCGCGCTCGACCGGCTCAGCCCCGAGCAATTCGCTGCCTTTACCCGGCTGAATACTGCCTATCGAGAGCGATTCGGCTTTCCTTTCATCATCTGTGTACGCGATCACACGCGCGAGAGTATCCTGGCCTCCTTTGAAACGCGGCTGGGCAACGGCGCCGAGGAGGAACGCGCCACCGCGTTGGCCGAGGTGTGCAAGATCGCCCGCTTGCGTCTGTTCGACGCCGTGCGGGAGTGTACGGAGGAGGGGTCGGCGTGAAAACGGTCATTCGCTACGGCAAGAGCAACATCACCCTCTATCGCACCTATGCCGCGCCTCTGGAAGGAATCGCCCGCATTCCCGAGTCCTCGTTTACTGGAAGAGAGAACATCCTCTTCGCGGCGGACGTCGATGTCGAGGTGTTCGGCGACAACTTTCTCCCCGCCTACACCAGGGGCGATAACACCATGGTGGTGGCTACCGACTCCATGAAGAACTTCACGATGAGCATGGCCCTGGAATATCCAGGCTCGACCCTGGAGGGTTACCTCGTGTTCCTCGGCAAGGGGTTCCTCGTTACCTACCCTCAGATGCAATCGCTGCGCTTGACTGCTCGCGAGCAGCCCTTCGCCGCCGCCGCGGTGCCCGACGCGGCGGGCGATTTCGTCCCTAGCCGGGTGCTGTTCAGTCGGCGCCACGATGACCAGGCCTTTGCCCGGATCGATCTGGATCGGGGGGGCGACGGAACGCGGGTCACGGCGCATCGCTGCGGGCAACTGGGCTTGCAGCTGATCAAGGTGACCGGCAGTTCATTCAGCCGTTTCGTGCGCGACCAGCACACCACGCTGCCCGAGCGGGTTGACCGTCCGCTCTTCATCTATCTCGATGCCTACTGGTGGTACTCCGATCCGGCGGTTATCTCCGCTGCCGGCCACGAACGCTATGTGGCGGCCGAGCAGGTGCGCGATCTGATCCAGGTCGTCTTCCACCAATTTGTCAGCGAGTCGATTCAGCACCTGTTGCACGAGATCGGTACGCGCCTGCTGGCCCGCTTCCCCCAACTGGGGGGTGTCTCCTTCGACGCCCAGAACCGGCTGTGGGATACGGTGGCGACCGCGGAAGCCGACCCCAAGCTCAAAGTCTATTGCGACCCGCGCCCCCCCTATGGGATGATTCATCTGACGCTGGATCGGAGTGACGAGTGAGCGGCCGTCTGACCACCCACGTACTGGATACCGCCCACGGTCGACCGGCGGCCGGTCTGGAGATTGCGGTCTGGGTGCTTGACGCGGGCGATACGGGGCGCCGCCGGCTCAAGACAGCCTGGACCAATCACGATGGCCGGGTAGACGCGCCGCTCCTGGCCGATGCGGAACTGCGGCCCGGCCTGTATGAACTGGTATTCGCGGTAGGCGCTTACTTCGCGGCCCTGGAGCCGATGTTGCCCAACCCACCGTTTCTGGATGAGGTGCCGGTGCGCTTCGGCATTGCCGATCCTGCCCTCCACTATCATGTTCCGCTGTTGGTGTCGCCCTGGGCGTATAGCACGTATCGGGGGAGTTGAGAGATGGAAGCGGCGTCCTTACTCATGCAGCGCATCGATCTCCTGGCGGCGATCAGCGATGAACCCGGCATCCTGGTCCGCCGTTCCCTTTGCCCCGCCATGCGGCGGACCCAGGATCTGGTCGCCGATTGGTTCCGACGCGCCGGTCTGGCCGTGCGCGAGGACGCCGTCGGCAACCTGATTGGCCGCCTGGAGGGTGACGATCCCACCTTGGGCGCCTTCCTGCTCGGCTCCCATCTCGATACGGTGCGCGACGCCGGAAAATATGACGGCGCGTTGGGCGTGCTGACCGCCCTCGCCGTGATCGAGCGCCTCCGTGACGAGGGCAAAACCCTCCCCTTCGCGGTCGAGACGATCGCCTTCACGGATGAGGAGGGCCTGCGCTTTCACACCTCCTACCTGGGCAGCTCGGCCATGGCCGGCGTATTTCGTCCCGAGTGGCTGACCCTGACCGATCCTCAGGGGGAAAGTTTGGCCGAGGCGCTGCGTGACTACGGCGGCGACCCGGATGCCGTGGCTGACTGCGCGCGCTCACGAGAGGATGTGCGCGGCTACTGCGAGGTCCATATCGAGCAGGGGCCGGTGTTGGAGGCGTGCGGGCTGCCGGTGGGCGTGGTAACCGGCATCGCTGGGCAGGATCGGGTACACGTGACCTTTCAGGGGGTACCTGGCCACGCCGGGACGGTACCGATGGCCGTGCGCCGCGACGCGCTCTGCGCGGCGGCGGAATGGATTCTGGCCGTTGAAGGTCAGGCATGGGCGCCCGAACAAGTGCTGGCAACGGTCGGTCAACTGGTGGTTCATCCGGGAGCAAGCAACGTGATTCCCGGTGAGGCGGTATTGAGTCTGGATTTGCGCCATCCGGATGACGCGGTGCGCGGTCGCGCCGAAGAGGATCTGCGCATGGAAGCGGCGGCGATTGCCGCCCGGCGCCGTGTAGTTATGCACTGGCAGGCTAAACAGTCCAGTCCGGCCGTGCCCTGCGCTCCGTCGTTGATTGACGCGCTGGGGCGGGCGATCGAGGCGTGCGGTTATACCCTTTGCAAGCTGCCCAGTGGGGCGGGGCATGACGCGGTACCGCTTTCCATGCTCACCGACGTAGCCATGCTGTTTGTGCGTTGCGTGGGCGGAGTCAGCCACAATCCCGCCGAATCGATAGCCGAGGCCGATGCCGAGACCGCGATTGAGGTGCTGTACCGATTTCTGATCAGTCAGGGTGAAGAAGCACTCCAGTGAGCCTCTACGACCTCGTCGTGCGCGGGGGCACGCTGGTCACCCCCGAGGGCACGACGGCCGGCGACCTGGCGGTGGCGGACGGCCGTATCGTGGCGATGGGGGCTGAGCTTGAGGGGTCAGCGGCGGAGACCATCGATGCCTCCGCTCTGCACGTCTTCCCCGGCCTGATCGACGCGCACGTCCATTTTAACGAGCCGGGTCGGGCCGAATGGGAGGGTATCGCATCCGGCTCCCGTGCCCTGGCGGTCGGCGGCGGCACCCTGTTTTTCGATATGCCGCTCAACGCCCATCC